>DAOORH010000013.1:0-19145 GCA_035389145.1 Cellvibrio sp. | reverse complement strand
ACGTTAGATTAAAATCGATTATTGAGACAGGGTGTGGTTGGGGCTGCGCTTACGTATTACAAGACATTCGAAGAAGCTAGTAAAGCTGCTTATGATCTTGGTTTGTATAATTTTTACAGTTATCGGAAAAGATATATGGAAGACTCACTGCTCCCGAAGCATCCGGCTACCGTGTATAAAGAGGATTGGGTTTCAAAAGGCGGTGCAGATAAGTTCTTTGTGCCTAAAGATGAAATAGTTTACACAAATTTTGATGATGCATCTGCTGCAGTTAAAATATTGATGATAAAAAATTTTTATGAGTATAAAAAGAGATACAGGGAAGATCCTAGGCTGCCGTCCAATCCTACAGTAAAATTCAAAGAGGAATGGAAGTTAAAAGGTGGGCCCTCGTGCTTTTTTGGCAGATCATTATTACCTCTATACTCCTCATGGGAGGAGGCAAGCGCTGCTGCGCAAGCTCTTGGGATTGCTAGCTCAAAAGAATACAAAAAAAGATACAAAGAAGATTCTGGACTCCCTTCAGATCCGACAGAATATTACAAAGACGTATGGGCTATAAAAGGAGGGATGAAGAAATTCCTTAAACCAGTATTGTTTAATAATTTGAATGAATTAAAACAGGCTGTTCGTGTTCTTAAGATCAAAAATAGTCAATACTACCGAGAGATTTATAAAGAACATGGCCTTCCAGCGAACCCCGAAAGAACTTTTAACGTCGATTGGGTCAGTTGGTATGATCTATGTGATATACCTTTACCCTATAGTTACGAAGAGCTTTGCTCCATAGTAAGAGAAAATAAACTTAATTCAATTGCTGAATACAAAAGATTTGCGATAGATTCAAAGGACCCAAAACTTCCAAGAGCACCGGACGAGCATTACAAGGGGGAGTGGATTAATTGGTATGTTTTATTCGAAAAGGAGGAGCCTTTCAAAGTGGAAAACATTCGAGATCCCTATTCAAAATGGGGCTCTTCAATTAAGAGTTTTCTGCGGGTCGCAAAAAGTGGAACATCAAAAGAAAGTTTTCTTTGCAGATTTGTTCGATTCTACATCCAAAAAAATTCTATGGCTAAAAATCCTTGCGAATTTCTTCTTGATAAATCAGTTAATCCAACGAAATATCGAATTTTTTTGGATTCATTTGAGTCTGACGATACGAAACGGAAAGTAGATGGGGCTGTCACAGAATTTCTGGATAGTGTAATCATCACAGAGCTGACAGAGGAAGATGAGGAAACCGGAGAGGTGTTTATAGTTCCGGAGGCAAAGAACAGGTTAAAAAGCATTGTTTTAGATATTCCAAAAACCTCTAAAGGATTTAATGAATCGGTTAAGCCTTCCCTGGCTTTCCAATATGTTAATACCATGAAAAATTGGATAATCCCTCATGATGCAATTGATTTTTCAGATCTAGAACACTTGCAAATTTACGAGGCGGACTGGTACGACATACCATATGATAAAATTGACTTTAACGACAAGAATTGCATTGTAAAATTTGAAAATGAATCTTATAAAATTTGGAACCCAATTTTTTGGATGCTGGCTTATGCTCTTGTGTCCATACCAGCACGAGGTAGGCAAATATTTTACAATGATTCAGGTGAGGCGGATCCCTATATTGCTGAATTCATAGATGGAAGAATTACATTTGTGAAAAATGATAGTCCGATGTCAGGTTTGATTGATAATCAAGGCTTTATTAAAAAATATCCAAACAATCAATTTGGAATGAGGTTCACATCTAATAAAACCAGTTACTCCGGTGCAGCTTACGATGTTCCGTGGATGCCTGAGCAGCTCGCTTACTGGATGATTAAACTGAGAAAATGGCAGGAAAAATACAATCCTATTGACCGTCCAGCATCTTGGTTGGAGTGTAAAAGGACTAATTTAAATGAATTGCAAAGGGCAGAAAAAGGAATAAATTGCTTTCTATTTAGAGAGTTTGGATCAAATGTTCCAGGCTATTTCACTGCGAGGCTGGCTTGTCGTGTGGCTGCAGCACTATACAATACGCAACCGCCTGGACTCTGTTTTGCCCAAGTGGATGGTGCTCAAAATGTTCTGACAAACTATAGTTCTCAATACACACCTCATTCTTTTAGGGTTAGTTTAATTACAGCATATACGCTTGAATTTGGTCTGCCTATTGAGATAGTAATGAAAATCGTTGGGCATTCATCAATTTTAATGTCAATTTATTACGTAAAAATAAACTCCGAAGATTTGCGCGAAAAAATTTCAGAAGCTGAGAAAATCGCCCTAAAGAATAATACGGGATTAGCGCAAAAAATAATTGAACAGAATCGAATTGACAGTATAAAACATGAGCTTGTGGGCAATACAGCCGATGCACTGATGCTACTAAATAACAAAATTCCATCGGGAAACTATTTATTTCGGGATTACGGATTATGTCCATATGCAGGTACAAGATGTGATGATGGAGGTGATATTATCGGAAAATTGTCTATTCGTGCACCAGTACATGGGGGTTATCTTGGGTTACAAAATTGCCTTCGGTGTAGACATTTCGTAACTGGCACTGCGTTTTTAGGTGGCCTTTATTCATTAATCAACGAGATTTCTTTGCAGGCCAATTTACAATCAGACCAACATAATAATCTAGCGGATAAGAGATTCGACCTTGAGCGTGAAATCACTAAACAGGATGAAGAGGAATATGCTGCAACAAAAAATAATACAAGGTTTGATGATTCTGAGCGACTAAAATTACAAGCAAGAATACGAAAAATTGATGCAGAGCTAGAGTCAGCAGCAAAGAAATTAGATATGTACCTTACTGATATTCAATATGCATTTAAACTTCTCAAAGAGATTGAAATGCTAATTAATAAAAATAATGCTGATACGAGTAGTGGTTTGCAACTGATTGCTAGTGATCAACGAGAGGTCGCTCTTTCGGTAGAAGAAACCAGCATATTTCATCAGCTCTGTGAAGTATGTGAAAACGCAGAAATATATGAATCAGCTTCTGCATCGATTGCTATTTCACCAAGATCTCAGCTGCTCGATAAGATGTTAAGTCACAACGGTATTCAACCAACATTATTTAAAATGAATCAAAAGCAACAATTGCTAATTGGAAATCAGCTAATGCGCCTTTTTATGGGCAAGGTGAAGATTTGGTCGAAAATGAATATGCTAATTGAGGGAAAGATTAAGTTGGATGATCTTTGTGACACTGAGAAAATCAGTGTCCCTGAGGTGGCTCAAATATTTCAGCAAAAATTAGGTTTGGAGGCATATTCAAATGACTACTGAGGAGCTTCTAAACAAATTAAAAGAAAATGCTACTCCGCGTGTTAAGTCGTCACTTGATGCTGTATATCAAGTTTGCAATGAAATAAAAAATGTGGGAGGAAATGATTTTTCAATATCAACTATTTCAAAGCTGGGGGGAAAGTACGGAGTTCCGAAAGCTCAAAGTATTCGAAATAACTCGGGTGAGGTCTACAGGACACTTATAAAGTCATTTTTGGAAATTTCGAAACCCAAATGCCAATTGCAACAGTCTTCGAAGTACTCTTGGATTGATGAAATTGCAAGCACTAAACATAAGACCCTTGTCAAAATGATTGTAGCGGAGCTTATGGAAAAAGAGAGAATGATCAAAGAGATTATACCCCCAGGACAACAAATCAAGGTTTTTGATGGCATCCCCATTTCACCAGATATAAAGTTGTCTGATTTGGAATTCAAAGCATTAACCTATTTGAATTCAGATGAATTTCTCAAAAAATGGAGCTTTAAACGAGGACAATATGGGGACGCTTTAGACTCGAATGATGTTCGAGTTCTTCCGATTGCGACTTTCGATGCCATAGACAAAGCGTTAAAATCCCTTATTTAGCAAACTATTGAGGTTATTATTCGATTCACCATATAGTAACCTATGAAAATTACTTAATTATCCGCTTTTTTAGTCTAAGACTTGTTAGGAATATGAAAACACAATTAATTACCAGAGAAGGTTACGATAAGCTGAAAGAAGAGCTAGATCATCTTTGGCGAGTAGAGAGACCGGATGTTACTCAAAAAGTATCTTGGGCAGCCAGTTTGGGCGACCGTAGTGAAAACGCGGACTATCAATATAATAAGAAGAGGCTTCGTGAAATTGACCGACGCGTAAGATATTTAAGAAAGTGTCTTGAAGATCTTAAAATTGTGGATTATTCACCGGTACAAGAGGGGCGAGTATTTTTTGGTGCATGGGTTGAGATTGAGAATGACGATGGTGAAAAAATGAACTTTAGAATCGTTGGTTACGATGAGATTTTTAACACAAAGGATTACATATCAATAGATTCCCCCATGGCCAGGGCACTGGTAAAAAAGCAGGTGGATGATGAAGCCGTTGTAAAAACTGAAGCTGGAGAATTTACCTGGTACATAAATCGGATCGAATATCAAAAATAGTATATGCAAATAGTACTGTACTATTTTTAAGTGATTGATTTTAAAAAGTAACAGCTAAAATAGTATGCAAAGTGAGGTTCTTCACTCAAATCAGCATTCTCAGAGCGGTCGCCAAGGCTTGCAGCCCATGATACTTTTTGAGTGGTGTCTGGCCGCTCTACACGCCATAGGTGATCTAATTCGGCCTTGAGTTTTTCCAAGCCTTCTTTGGTAATGAGGGGAGTTTTCATATTTTTTATAAGAACACTGTTGAACATTAATACAGAAGAGCCTTGGCGATTATTCGCACTCGCTCATTCTGCTATTAGGGAACCGCTGAAAAATGTTTACGGTGCAGCGCTGGCTAAGCAAATTTGTTCGAAAAAGCGGAGTTTATTGAATTAAACGAGCATTTTGAGAACAAATTTAACGACGCCAGAGCAAACAAGTTAATTTTTCAGAGGTTCCTTAGGGGTATTTGCGGAGAATTGTAACTATTTTTTAGCGGCGATGTTCATTTATCCGTATTTGCTGTGCAAGAGAGAGCGCTTCAATCAAAACTGCCATTTAGCACCCAGCGCCCAACGCCTGCCCGGTGCGGTATAACCAAGTGCATTACCTTGCGGAGCGCTAGCAATTGAGGTGGTGGTAAAACGTAGGCCATTTTGAAAATAGCGGGCATCGGTCAGATTAAAAACGCCTGCACTTACACTCAATTCGTGGTTAATTTCCCAGTTTGCAAGCACATCAAATGTATTGCGATTTTTCGAAGACACAGCGGCATCTTCAAATTGGTTGAAGTAGGTTTTCGCTTGAAAATGATGCAGCAATTGCACAGTGAGATTGCCCTGCTGAAGGGGATATTGATAACTGAGTTTCTGATTAATATCCCACTCGGGGGCGTAAGGCATGCTATTGCCAGACACATCTTTGGCGGCACCGGCAACAGAAGTAATAAAGTGATCATAGTGTGCATTTAAATAACTAATACCGGTTTGGTATTGCACGTGATCGCCAAGTTTAAACACGCCGCTTACATCTATACCGTCAATCGTTGCGGTGGCCGCATTGGTGACAGCAGTGAAACCTTTTTCAAAGGAAACAACTTGTAAATTTTTATAGTCGTAGTGAAATGCGGTCACACTCCACTGACCTTGATCGCTGGAACTTTTATAGCCCGTTTCATAACTCATGATTTCTTCAGGCTTGAAGCTGGGGCTGATTGAAAGTGAATTCGAGCCACCGGATTTAAAACCTTCGGTTGCATTTAAAAACCACAATTTATTTCCAGTCACGCTCACAGGGCTATAACTCAGCATAAATTGTGGCGAAAGCTTTTGAAATGAAGAGTTGCGCTTTACCGACAGGTTGCGTGGCGCATGAACAGCGGGGGAATCTAACCCCAATAAATCACCGGTACTAAAAATTTTATTGCTATCGTCGCGCCGTTCAAATGAATTTCGCAGCCGCAATGTAGCATTCCACTGTGGGTGAAATTTCCAGCCAATTTCGCCATAGCTGCCCCACGCCGTTGTTTCTGCATTGGCCAAAATTACTGTTGAAGTATTAAGTGGAAAGCGCGTTAAACCGACATTTAATACAGGGGTTTCTTTAAGCCAACTAATGCCCGCTAACCATTGCCACGCGCCAACATTGTTGGAGGCAAAACGCAGTTCATGGCTATGCTGATTTTGTTCAACTTCAAATTTGCTTTCGGTAACCGGAATTTCGGTACCGTCGGTATTAAAGCGATAGTCAGTTGTAATGGTGCGATAGGCGCTAATCGTTTGTAGATTCCAGCTCTCAGTATTCCAGCTCCAACGCCAACTGACCCCTTCGGTTTCGTAATCGTTGTAGCTGGGAATATTATTGCGCGTTTGATGAAAATCAGTTGTGGATGCTCCCTGCTGCTCAGCAATCCCGTAGTTGTCATTGGGCCGAATGGAGAAACCGTCATTCTTGTTTTGATAATGGTCTGCCGTAAGACTAGATTCCAATTGCTCGTTAGGCTTCCACAGCAACTCTAGCCTACCAGCGGCAACATTTTCGTTGTCTATGTCATTGGCACCTTGCGGATCAAGGTCTTTGGTAAAGCCATCATCCTTAATCATAAGTAGGCTGGTGCGCATGGCAAAGGTATCTGAAATAGCTCCCCCCATCGCGGCTTCGAATTTGCGCTCGTTAAAACTGCCAACATTCAGCTGAACATAACCACCAAGGGAATCAAAGTTGGCGTGTTTGGGCACAATTTTAATCGCCCCACCCGTGGCATTACGGCCATAGAGCGCGCCTTGCGGCCCCTTGAGCACTTCAATGCGCTCCACATCCCAAAAATGTGCTAGCGCCATTTCAGAGCGCGCGAGGTAAACATCATCCAAATACACTGCGGTACTGGCATCGGAGGCAATGCTGAGTAAATCGCTCCCTATGCCACGCAAATAAATATTGGCCACATTGCCAACCCGACCAAAACTAAAGCCGGAGGCAATTTCTGAAAGCCCGCGCATATCGTTAATGTGCGAATTACGCAGTTGCACACCAGTGTAAACATCTACAGTTTGCGCAACCTCGTCCCATTGTTTCTCGCGCTTTTCGCTGGTGATTTATTTGTACGAGTTGTTCTAGCGATAGGTCAAACAGGTTGTCTTGGGTAGCACCTGCACATTCCGCACATGCAGCACCAAACAGGCCGATAAGCGCATAGAAATGGGTGGGTTTGTGCATGAATCGCTCCGAGCGAATAATTCGAATAGCTACCATAGCTTTGATCATAGCCCGCGTTTCTGCAACCAGCCACCTTGCCACGAGCTACCACCACAAAATCACAACACCTCTGTACGCAAAGGCACAGATGCAAGTAGCCGTGAATGTCATGCTCAGGTTCACCTTAATCACAGAGTGCATCACCATGACCTTCATTAATACACTAGACAACAACCAGATTTATCTCAAAGACTGGGGGCAAGGTAGCCTCGTGGTATTAATTCACGGCTGGCCTCTCTCTGCCGACAGTTGGGATGAGGTTGCACTTGCGCTTGCCGATGCAGGCCACCGCGTAATTGCTTATGACCGGCGCGGTTTTGGTCGCTCATCACAACCCTGGAGTGGATACGACTACGACACCTTGGCGGATGACTTAGCGGCAGTTTTAGATTACGCAGCAAAGGATGAGACAGAAACAGATAATAGGATTTTCAATGGGTGGCGGCGAAGTAGCACGCTACATGTCGCGCCATGCGGGCAAAGGGGTTAGCAAAGCAGTGCTAATTTCTTCTATTTTGCCTTTTCGATTACAAACCACTGACAACCCAGCGGGAACACCCCAGGCGAAATTTGATAAAACAGATTTTTCAATTCGCACTGAGAGAGCACATTTTTTTAGCGGATTCTTCCAAGACTTTTTTGGAGTAAAAGAAAAAAATCAGGCAGTAAGCAACGAACTATTGGTATGGGCTAGAGGCATTGCGTTGCAAGCGGGAATAAAGCCCACCTTGGCGTGCCTGCATTCATTTTCTAGCACTGATTTTCGTGAGGATTTAGCGGCTTTTAAAATTCCTACATTATTTATTCACGGCACTGAAGATCTCACTGTTCCGATTGAAGCCTCTTCTCGCTTAGCTGCGGCAGCAATACCTAACGCCACCTTACTGGAATATGCGGGCGCGCCCCACGGTTTATTCGCTACCGATAAAGACCGCTTAGTACGCGATTTATTGCATTTTTTAGTGCAAACGCCCGAAAACTCGCGCATAGAAAACAATATGTCGTGATCAAATCATAATTCTTGCATAGTGCAACACGACCCCTATACTTCAGCGATCAATGGATACGATTATCCATTCAATCCACGAATACTAGGTTCAATTATGAATATCCTAACGCGCAACAATGTCCATGTTTATGGCGAGACGGGCCCTGTTATTCTTTATGCGCATGGTTTTGGCTGTAACCAAAATATGTGGAGCCGTATCACTCCCGCCTTTGAACACTCTCATCGCCAAGTGCTATTTGATTATGTAGGCAGTGGTCAATCTGATATAGGAGCGTTTGATGTTAAGCGCTATGCGAGTTTGGATGGCTATGCACAAGACATCCTAGACATTTGTGACGCCCTCAATTTGAAAAAAGACATTATTTTTGTTGGCCATTCCGTTAGCGCAAGTATTGGTTTGCTAGCGTCCATCGCTCGGCCAGAATTATTTTCGAGATTAGTTTTAATTGGCCCAACGCCCTGCTTTTTAAATAACCCTCCCAATTACATGGGTGGATTTGAGCAGCAAGATTTAGAAGATTTACTCTCACTTATGGATCAAAACTACATAGGTTGGGCGAATTATCTTGCGCCCGTGGTGGCCGGCAGTACTAGCGGAGCAAACGTTTCTGCCGAATTATCGGATAGCTTTTGTTCAACGGATCCGGTAGCGGCAAAAACCTTTGCAAGAGCGACTTTTTTTGCCGATAACCGTAAAGATCTTATTAACGTTACTTGCCCAAGCCTTATTATCCAGCACAGTAAAGATTCTTTAGTGCCTCTCGCTATTGGTGATTATTTACATGAACATATTAAAAATAGCGCACTGAAAGTAATCGATGTTGCAGGTCACTGCGCTCACCTGAGTCATCCTGAAATTATTATAAAAGCAATACAGGAATACCTATCCACACCCGTACATGATCAATAGAGTTTCTACTCAGTGGATATTTTCAATCAGTTGCCATGCCCAGTGCTAATAACAGAGAGCGATGGCACTGTTCAAGCAGCAAACCTTCCGCTATTAAATTTGTTGGGGAAAAGTCAATCCGATATCGTGCATAAAAATATGGATGAGCTCATGCCGCTCGCCAGCCGAATTTTTATGCAAACCCACGTGTTTCCTATGCTGCTACGCGATGGCAACCTGCAAGAAATCTATTTAAAGCTAAACGGAAAAGATAATTTAAAAATCCCCATTTTATTGAATTGTACGTCAGGTATTTTTGAAGGGCGAGACAGCTATTTTTGGATTTTATTTGTCTCTCAGGAACGCAGTAAATTTGAACAAGAATTATTGGTTGCTCGCAAACGAACTGAAATTGCAAACTTTGAGTTAGCAAAACGCGAACACTTTATTAAAACAATTACGGATACGGTACCGGGTTTGGTGGCCTACTGGGACAAAGAGTTGACTTGTCGATTTGCAAATAAAGTGTACCTAGAGTGGTTTGGTAAATCACCAGAATCTATTTTAGGTACGCAGCTAAGTGATTTGTTGGGAGCACAACTTTTTGCAGCTAACGAGCCATATGTTCGTGCAGCTCTAACAGGTGAGCCGCAAAATTTTGAACGAACAATTACTAAAGCGGATGGGAGCCTAGGCCATACGTTAGCGAGTTATATCCCAGATGAAAATGAGGATGGCGAGGTTGTTGGTTTTTTTGTGCTAGTGAGTGATGTTACGTCAATTAAATCTGTACAGACAGAACTCAAGTTAGCCGCTAGCGTTTTTGACAATACGCTTGAAGGCATCATGATTACCGATATCAATGGCAGCATCATCTCCGTGAATCCTGCATTTACACAAATTACTGGCTATAGCGCTGAAGAATCCATTGGCCAAAACCCTCGCATCCTGAAATCCAACCATCACAAACCAGAATTCTATGCAATGCTGTGGCGTGACATTGCAACTCAGGGTCAATGGCGAGGAGAAATTTGGAACCGTCGCAAAAACGGTGAAGCCTTTCTAGAGTGGCAGACAATTACTACCATAAGAGGCGATAACGATGAGCCCATTCGTTATGTGTCGGTATTTAATGACATTACGACTCGCTGGCAAAAAGACGAAAGAATTCGACACCTTGCTTTTCATGATGCGCTTACCGAACTTCCTAATCGCACACTATTGATGGAGCGGTTAAATCAATTAATTGCCGCCACATCACGTAAGCCAAACAACCTCGCTTTACTCTTTCTGGATCTCGATGGATTTAAATCCATAAATGATAACTTGGGGCACGATATCGGTGATGAAGTGCTCGTTATCGTTGCGCAAAAAATTCAAGCACAAATTCGAGCATCCGATACAGTTGCGCGCTTAGGTGGCGATGAGTTTATTGTGTTGCTGAGTTATCCCATTGATGCAGAAGAATCGGCTCACATTGCCAACCGGATTATTAACACAATAAATCAGCCTATGGAGTTTAGTGGTTTATTGGTGGACGTAGGTGTTTCAGTGGGTATTGTTATGTTCCCAGATGATGGGCATCTTCCAGTACAGCTAATGAAGCGAGCCGACGAAGCTATGTATCAAGCAAAAGCAGCGGGACGGAACCAGTATTATTTTTATAAACATAGCTAAGATACCGCTACAACAAAATTTTTTTATGCGCAAAAAGACATCTTGTGAACCTCTGAAAAATTAACCCACGCATCACAATAAACCACGCCACATCACGCTCCTTCTAGAATTCACGTTTATCAATTCCCTGATAGCCCGCATCGCTCCACACCACAACAAGGATTGCAGTATGGCTTGTAACCCATTAAAAAACTCACGCCCATACAATCATATAAAATCAGCGTCGAAATCACATTTCGTCATCACATCACCACAGGCTTATTAGAGAGTTCATCTTTATCGTCTGAGGCTCTTGGAAAATGCGTAGACAAGTGCTCCGTAATGGAATTGATGCCAATGCACACACCGTGTTTGAAATTCCCTGCGGCAAAATCAGTTTCCATTTTGCGACAAATTTTTTGCCACTCCTCGGTGCCGACTTTGGCGTGAATGCCACGATCGGCCACAATTTCTACGGCGTGATCTGCTAGCAATAAATAGATAAGCAAGCCGTTATTATGCTCGGTATCCCAAATGCGCAATTGCGAAAAAACATCTAGCGCGCGTTCTTGCGCGGATTGATCTTTAAACAGTGGAGTGCCATCTAGCGCAGCTTCAACGACAAACCGAATTTCACCGGCATGCCTTGCTTCGCTGACACTAATTTCTTTTTCAATGGCGTCCAGCGTTGCGGCAGGAAAACTTTTATTCACATGCCAGCGCGTCATAAGAGAATGCTTAGCGATACGTTTAATATTCATGCTTACCATCTCCCCGAAGCGCCACCGCCACCAAAACCGCCGCCTCCACCACTGAAGCCGCCTCCTCCTAAGCTGCCGCCGCCAAATCCACCACCGCCGCCCCAGCCTCTGCCGCCTCCACCACCGCCATTGCTAAAAAGAGTAAATAGAAAAGCAGCCAAGCCCGCTAACACAGCCATACCAAAGGCGCTAATAAATATCCAAACAATAATGCCAATAATTCCACCCGTTGCCAAAGCGCCTAAAAACTTGCCCAGAATGGCGCGCAGTGTTCCACCCACAACAAAGGCCACCAAAACAATAACGGGTAAAAAGGATGAGGTATCTTTAGCTCCATTCGCACTTTTTTGTGTGGGCGCAGGCAAAGGCTCACCATCAATTACGCGCATTATTTGTTGCACGCCAGCGGTTATACCGGCATTGAAATCGCCTTGTTTAAAGTGAGGTGTAATGATTTCGCTAATGATACGCTTGCTGGCGATATCGGTAAGCGCGCCTTCCAAGCCGTAGCCCACTTCAATACGCAATGCGCGATCATTTTTTGCAATTAATAGAATGGCACCGTCATCTATTTTTTTACGACCCAATTTCCATTCTTCTGCAACACGAATGGAATATTGTTCAATGGCTTCTGGCTCTGTAGTGGGCACAATTAGCACAGCGACTTGGCTGCCTTTTTTAGCCTCAAAGTCGCGCAATAACTGTTCTAACTGAGAAATTTCAGCCGAGCTGAGCGTTGCAGTTTGGTCGATAACATGGCCGGTTAATGCTGGCACAGCAATTTCTGCGCGGGCGCTAAAGCACGCGCCTATTGCCAGACAGAAAAGTAAAAGCGCCAGCAGTGGCGCTTGCAACTTACTCATTTAGCATCGCTCTGTGGCTGAGCAGGTGCCACATCAAAATTCACTTTAGGCGCAGTAGAAATTTCTTTTTCATTTTCTACCGTGAAGTTAGGTTTAACATCGTAACCAAATATTTTTGCGGTGATATTGCTGGGAAACGAACGCACAGCAACGTTATATTCTTGAACATCCTTAATGTAGCGATTACGCGCTACCGTAATTCGATTTTCAGTGCCTTCTAATTGCGCTTGTAAATCACGAAAATTTGCATCGGCCTTTAATTGCGGATAATTTTCTGCCACCACCAATAAGCGCGAGAGTGAACTGGTGAGCTCACCTTGTGCGGCTTGGAACTTTGCAAAGGCTTCTGGGTTATTGACCAGCTCAGGGGTAATTTGCATGCTGCCCACTTTTGCGCGCGCATTGGTGACGCCCAAAAATACAGATTCTTCGTGCGAGGCATAACCTTTTACCGTGCTCACCAAGTTGGGGATTAAATCTGCACGGCGCTGAAATTGGTTTACCACTTCAGCCCAGCTGGCTTTAACCTGCTCATCAGACGATTGAAATTTGTTGTAACCACAACCCGATAGGCTGATGGTCAACATCATGATTAAAACTGACCCAATGAATTTACGCATGTCATTTTTCCGTATTGATGTGTGCATATTATGTAACTCGCCGATTATTTAACTCGCTAGCGCGCTCTTGGTAAAAAACCCAAGCTACCTTAGGATAAATGGGCATCCTAGTGATAGATTTCAACACTAGTACCGGCACATGTCAAAGTCTGTGTGTGAGCGCACGGATTGTTAACAGTAATAGACTTAGGGTTCTTGTCTTGTGTCAATGTATGCTCCATTGATTCTCGTAAACTTAACCAATGCTCAATCAGGAAGATTGCTATGAAAGTCGCCGTTTTTAGCAGCAAACCCTATGACGAAGAATATCTTTCACGTGCCAATGCTGGCAGGCATGAATTAGAATTTCACGATCTACCCTTGACGGCGAAAACCGCCGTGCTCGCGCAAGGCTGTACTGCAGTGTGCTGTTTTGTAAATGACATCCTCAATGCGCAAGTATTAAGTTTGTTGGCAGAAATGCGTATTTCATTTGTTGCGCTACGCTGCGCTGGGTTTAATCAAGTTGATACAGTCGCAGCAAAAAAACTCGGCATAAAAGTGGCGCGAGTTCCAGAATATTCTCCCCACGCCGTCGCCGAACATGCGCTGGGTTTAATTCTTATGCTGAACCGAAATTTGCACCGCGCTTATCATCGCGTGCGTGAAAATGATTATTCGCTTAACGGATTAATCGGTTTTGATTTAGTGGATAAAACTGTCGCAGTCATCGGCACTGGTAAAATCGGCCAAGTGTTCGCGCAGAATATGCTTGGCTTAGGGTGTAAGGTCATCGCCTTTGACCCCACCCCCAATCAGCTATTAATGACCAAAGGCGTAAACTATTTACCGCTGGAAAACATTTGGCCGCAAGCGGATATTGTTTCGCTGCACTGCCCGCTTAACCCATCTACCCAGCATTTAATTAATGCCCAAACCATCGCGCAACTGAAAACCGGCGTCATGCTTATCAATACGGGGCGTGGCGGTTTAATTGATACGCCTGCCGTAGTCGCAGGTTTAAAGAGTAAAAAAATCGGCTATTTGGGATTAGATGTCTACGAGGAAGAAGGCGATTTATTCTTTGAGGATAATTCCAACGAACTTCTGCAGGACGATACCTTCGCACGCCTACTCACTTTCCCCAATGTCGTTATCACCGGCCACCAAGCCTTTTTTACCCGCGAAGCTCTAACGGCGATTAGCGATATTACGCTGTCTAATCTCGACAATTTCGCCCGTGGCCAATTCGATCAAGTGTGTTTAATTTAAAACGGACGCTGTCATGGTTCCACTCGCTGAACGAACATTGCCAGAAGCGCTCGCTGTTTTGCGTGAGCTGGCTACCGACCTTTACTGGAGCTGGAATCACGCTGGCGACAAAGTGTGGGAGCACATTAACCCAGAGGTATGGGCGCACACCCAAAACCCCGTTAGCGTTTTGCAACTCACCAGTAATGAGCAATTACAGCACTTAGCAAATGACCACAGCTTCGTAGAAAAACTGCAGCAGCTGTCGCAAGCGCGTCATGATTATCTAACCAAACCCGCGTGGTATGGCCGTCATTATCCCGATCAACCTCTGCGCGGAATCGCCTATTTCAGTATGGAGTTTGGCCTGTGCGAGGCACTGCCACTCTATGCGGGCGGCTTGGGTATGTTGGCCGGCGATTATCTTAAAACTGCCAGCGATCTCGGCGTGCCCTTGGTCGGAGTAGGCCTACTTTATCAACAGGGCTATTTTCGCCAAACCCTTGATAGCAATGGCTGGCAGCAAGAAACCTATCTCTATAACGACCCCGCCACCCTGCCCATTAAACCCCTGCTCGCTGCCGACGGCACCTGGCAGCATATAGATACCCATTTCCTATCGCGCCCAGTACGGTTTCGCGTTTGGCGTGCGCAAGCTGGGCGAGTGACTCTCTATTTGTTGGACAGTAACGACGCCTGCAATCTGCCCAGTGATCGCGGTATAACCAGTAGCCTTTACGGCGGCGGTTCTGAACTGCGATTAGTGCAAGAAATGGCACTGGGAATTTGCGGTTGGCGCTTGATTGAAACCTTGGGGTTGGATATTGATATCTGCCATCTCAACGAAGGCCACGCGGCTTTTGCCACGCTGGAGCGTATCCGCAGTTATTGTGAAAAATATAAAGTGAGCTTTGGGGAGGGGCTTTGGGCTACGCGGATCGGTAATGTATTTACCACCCATACGCCGGTGGCGGCGGGGTTTGATCGCTATACACCTGCACTGGTGCGCCAGTACCTCGGCGAATATTGCCAGCACTTAGGCGTCTCTATTGAAACCATTATTGGAATGGCGCGCGCAAACCCTCATGACGAACAAGAGCTTTTCAATATGGCCTACTTGGCCATGCGCACCTGCGCCAAGAGTAATGCTGTAAGCCAACTGCACGGCAAGGTTAGCCAACGCATTTTTCAGCCCTTGTTTCCGCGCTGGCCTGAGCGCGAAGTGCCGGTAAACCATGTTACCAACGGCGTTCATGTACCTACGTGGGATTCGCCTTGGGCGGATCAGGAATGGACTCAGCTGTTTGGTAAAGAGCGCTGGCGCGGCGATTTAGACCCGCAAACACCTGCCGATTTGACGCAACTCAGCGATGTTCAGCTCTCGCAAATGGCGACTCACTCACGCACTTCCTTGGTCAATTATGCACGTCAGCGCTTGGTCACCCAGTGGCGACAAGAATCGCCGCCCTTAAATCATCCCCAAGAGAATGACTTAAGGCTCGACCCCAATATACTCACCCTCGGTTTCGCCAGACGTTTTGCCGAATACAAGCGCTCGGATTTACTGTTGCACGACCCTGAACGTTTGGCGCGCATACTCTGCAATAGCCGTTATCCAGTGCAGTTGTTGGTCGCCGGTAAAGCTCATCCTGCCGACAACCTAGGCAAACAGGCGCTGCAACACTGGCATCAGTTTGTGCATCGCCCAGATGTTCGCCAGCATGTGGTACTGATTGAAGATTACGATATAACGCTGGCGCAGCAGTTGGTGCAAGGCGTGGATTTGTGGATTAACACCCCGCGCCGCCCGTGGGAAGCCTGCGGCACTAGCGGCATGAAAGTCTTGGTTAACGGTGGCCTTAACCTTTCCACGCTCGATGGTTGGTGGGCAGAAGCCTACACACCAGACGTTGGCTGGGCCCTGCCTATCAATAATGAGGGGGATGGAAAAGAACATGGCTGCGAAAACGATGCACAGGATGCCGAGCAGCTCTATCAAATGCTAGAAAACGAGGTTATCCCGCTCTTTTACAAACACAACAGCAAAGGCTTGCCCGAAGGCTGGTTAGCGCGCATGCGCGCAAGCATGGCGCAACTCACAACCCGCTTCAGCAGCAACCGCATGATTAAAGAATATATCGACTACTTTTACCTACCCGCTGCCGCAGGCTTCTGCACTCGCACCCAAAATGGCGGCGCCTTGGCCAAAGACTTACAGCAATGGCAACAACAGCTGCTAAAACACTGGCATGAAATCCACCTAGGGGCGACTGAAATAAAAGCCAATTCGCGCGCAGAAGTCACGGTTTACCTTGGTGACATCCAACCCAACACTATTGCCGTAGAAGCCATCGCAGATGCAAACAACCAGCAACCTGCGGTAACCATCACCATGGCATTACTGCGCTCCGTCGATAACGCGCTCAACGCTTATCGATACTCCGGCCAGTTACCGAATGACCGCACACCCGAAGATTTCACAATGCGTGTAGTCAGCGCCCACGCGAGCGCGAATATTCCATCGGAGAGCGGGCTTATTTATTGGCAGGTGAGATCTTAGGATTGTTACAGATCTAGACTCACGACCTATGATTGCACTATGCTCAAAGTATCAAGATCACTGAGTTTACTATGTTAAAAACTGGCTACAAAAAATTTATAATCGCATTGCTGCTGTTGGCGTTTACCAGCCAAACCATGGCAACGGCGGCTATGACGTGTCAGTTAGAAAAGGCCACCCAAGCGGTGGCGGTTGCGATGGATATGAGCAGTGATGACCAGATGGCTATGGATCACACTGACCACGCGAGCATGGATCATTCCCAACACGCCAACTCTCTCACCGATACCCACCAAAAATCTGATTGCTGTAAGACTATGGGGCATTGTTTGTTGGGCGGATGTTCACTTGCAACAGCGACCACTAGCATCGATTTTTTATTTACCCAACTCGATTCTTCAACTGAAGACTTTTATTCAGACGTTGCACCTACACCTCTCGCTTCATCCCTCTTTCGACCACCCATTTCCTGCTAATACGGGATAGCTACGCCTAAAAAAAGCTACACCTAAAATTTGGCGAGCTATTCGCAACGCAATTTATTTTCTTTCCGGTATTTATTTTTTTGATCAAGAGCTTATGTAAGGAGGCTCTATGAAAACTTTCGATTCTCAAGTGTTATCGCGCAGACACTTTGTGCTGGGCGCGTCATCCGCACTCGCATTAACAACACTACCATTTTCTCAAACAACTTTTGCCAATTCACTTGCACCGACGGCGAACGCCAAAGTTTTAAGCGGTAACCAATTTGATTTGCAGATTGGTTATCAAAAAGTGAATTACACCGGCAAAACGCGCATTGCGACAACTGTGAACGGCAGCCTACCCGCACCTATTTTGCGCTGGAAAGAAGGCGAGCGCGTTAAGTTACGCGTAACCAATACCCTGCAAGAAGATAGCTCTATTCACTGGCATGGGATTGTGCTGCCCTCCACTATGGATGGCTCACCCGGCTTTGATTTTGCAGGCATCAAACCTGGTGAAACCTTTGAATATGAATTCGATGTAAAACAAAATGGCACCTACTGGTATCACAGTCACTCCGGTTTCCAAGAACAAACCGGTTTATTGGGTGCAATTATTATCGACCCGAAAGAACCAGACCCGGTTGTTTATGATCGCGACATGGTTGTGCTCTTATCGGATTGGACAGATACCGCACCCGATAAAATTTACACCACCCTCAAAAAAATGAGCCACTACTACAACTATCGCGAACGCACAGTGGGCGATTTTTGGAGCGAGGTGAAAGCCAAAGGTTTTGCAAAAACGTGGAACGAGCGCGCGATGTGGAATCAAATGCGTATGAGCGATACGGATATTGCCGATGTGACTGGCTACACCTATTTAATGAACGGTATTACGCCCGCACAAAATTGGCTGGGCTTATGCAAACCCAACGAAAAAATTCGGTTGCGCTTTATTAATGGCGCCGCAATGACGATTTTTGATGTGCGCATTCCCGGTTTAAAAATGACAGTGGTCGCCGCAGATGGCCAAAATATTCAGCCGGTCACTGTAGATGAATTCAGAATAGGAACCGCTGAAACTTATGATGTGATTGTTACACCTGAAGCAGAAACTGCTTACACAATATTCGCGCAAAATATTGATCGCACCGGCTTTGCGCGCGGCACGCTTACAACAAATCCAAACTTAAAAACTGAAATTCCCGCTATGGATCCAGCCCCAACTTTGAGTCATAAAGATATGGGCATGGATATGAGCGGAATGGATCACAGCCAACACACCGCATCGACAAGTGCAGCGGTTGATCATAGCGCTCACACCGCTAGCAACTCTATCAACAATGCAGCAGAAGATCACAGTGGCCACAATATGGATTCAATAGCAGGTATGGATCATAGCAACCACGATATGAGCGCAATGAAACACGAACCGCAAGTGATGAGCAATCTTGCTAAAGCAGGATTCGGCATTAACTTTGACACTAACGGAAAAGTAATTCACCCCAAAACCGAATTTGGCCCGCAGGTAGATATGCATGCAGAAGCACCGGCGAGTGGGCTTGCAGACCCAGGAATTGGTCTGCGCCACAACGAGCATCTCTATGGCCGAAAAGTTCTTACCTATGCAGACTTGCGCGGCCTTGAACCTACGCGCGACAAACGTGAACCTACTCGCGAAATTGAATTGCATTTAACCGGCAATATGCATCGTTATATGTGGTCGATGAATGGCCAGAGTTTTATGGAAGCTGCGCCGCTAGAATTAACATTCGGCGAGCGCGTGCGCATTATTCTCGTTAACGACACAATGATGACCCACCCCATTCACTTGCACGGTATGTGGAGCGAATTAGAAACGGGCGATCCGGATTTTATTCCACGCAAACACACCGTACT
>DAOORH010000012.1:0-19514 GCA_035389145.1 Cellvibrio sp. | reverse complement strand
TAGCTCTGCCTGACAATATGGGCAATCTTTTGATCAGTGTGGATGATGCTAATAGCCGTTTTAATCTGAACAGCATTTTGGATCCACTCGACCCGGCCAAGGCGATGTTAGAGCCCACGCGCTATAAGCCAGCCCAGCGCATGTTTATTCGCCTGCTGCAAGCCTTGCCGAGTGAAGAAGACCCTAATGTGCCTTTAGTGCAATCGCCCGATGAAGCGGCTGCAATTTTAGAGGCCATAGTGGATTGGACGGATATGGTTGAAGGTACATCGGGTGCGGGTGGTGCAGAGAATGACTATTACCTGAGCCAGCCGGATCCTTATCAGGCCGCCAATACGCCGTTTCGCAGTATTGAAGAGTTACAGATGGTACGCGGGGTGACTCCGGCGATCATGAAAGCACTGCGCCCTTTGCTCAATGCCCTTGAGCCCAGTGAGCGTATGAATATTAATACTATTCCAGAGATTTTGTACCGCTGTATTAATGTAGCCACGGATTTAACACCCTTAAGCCAAAGCCAAGCCAGCGCCTTGAAAGCCGACATGCCTAGCGCCGGTTTTTACAGCAGCCCGGCTGATTTTGATGCATCTTGGAGCAAGGTGGTGGGTGCTGGGGTAGCGGATAAAGAAATAACGACCAAGACGAAGTATTTTTGGTTAACCACCGTTGTACAAATAGGTGACCAGCGGCGCATTGGGCGCAGTTTACTGGAACGCGGTAACCCCTTGTTTACAGTGGTTAGGCGCGAAGAAAACAATTAAAACTTTTCTTTTAAAAAGCAGCGATTAGGTAGGTTTCATGTCTTCACAACTTGTAGTCTCCATCAATAGCACCGCGGATTATTTTCGCTGGTGTTGGCTGGGCGATGATCAAGCATCCGCAGCGTCAGTATCCGCTCCCATGTCTGGCGATCTTGATGCCTTGCGTGCCGCACTGGGCGATTTAGGCCAGCAGGCGTGGTTGCTGTTGCCGGGTGCGAAAGTGGTTACTCGCAGTTTGGAATACACCGAAAAAGAAAAGAAACACCTGCGTAGCTTGTTGCCGTTTCAGCTAGAAGAATCAGTGGTAGGCGATATTGAAGATTTGCATGTTGCTATAGGTACTGCATCTTCTGGCAAGGTCGCCTTGGCCTATACCGACAAACAATGGTTAAAAGCGATTTTTGCCCAGCTTGCTAACATAGGTATAGAAATTACCCGCTGCTGGGCAACTCCATCGGTCTTGCCTTTAGATGCACCTGTGGTGAGTGAGCCGCAAGAACCGAGTTTGTTAGCATCGAGCGAAACCCTCGATGAAAAATTAAGTGCTAGCCCCGCCGCTACTTGGGCTATAGGGCTTGAAAATGGCCAAGCTAATCTGCGTTTTGCTGAGCAAGAAGGCTTTAGTGTGCCTTTACTCTTATTGGCATCGGCGTTAGATATGCTGGTTGCCACCCAAAAACTGGGGGATAACTTACCCTATTTAGTATTGCGGGCCCCTGAGCAAGCCGATTTGGATGCGCTATCTCAATCTTTACCTAAAAATTGGGTCGCGCAAGTGACTAGCCAAATCTTGGCCAGTCACTGGCAATTAGATTTTAACGGCAAGGCGATAGATCTCTGCCAAGCAGAGTTCTCCCAGCGCTTACCTTTAGAGCGTTGGTTCAAGCTCTGGCGCAACGTGGGCATTTTGGCGCTAGTGACCTTTGTGGTGTATGTGGGGGTGCTGGGTTTCAATATCTACAAACTCAACAAGCAAAACTTGCAGTTGCGCCAGCAGATGGAGGCTATTTACAGGTCTGTGTCGCCCAGCGGCCAGTCCGATGACCCCGAAAAACGCCTGCGTTTGAAGTTAGAACAGTTGCAGCCCAAAACCCAAACTGGCAGTGCAATGGCCGTTTTAGCGGGTGTTATGCCAATTATTGCGGGCAACCCTGATGTAACTGTAAAAATCATTTCTTACTCCGCTGATACGGGTGATTTGTCGGTAAGCGCACAAGCGCATTCCTTCGGCTCACTCGATGCGTTGAGGCAGGCGTTAATGGCGCAGGGCTACGTGGTTGATCCTATTGCATCTACTACGCAAGGCGACTTGAGCAGCGGGCGCCTAAAAATCAGCAAGCCACAACAATAAAGTCACAACAATAGAGCCTCAACTACAAGGCAAAAGAATTATGGAAAAACTATTGAGTTCACTCTCACAGTTTAATCGTCGTGAGCAAATGATGCTTCTTTCGGGGGCCGTGCTTGTTGGCGTTTATATCTTGTGGCTGGCGATTTTGTCACCACTGCAAAACAAGCGCGATTCGCTGCAGAAAATTACTACCAATACGGAGCAATCCTTGGGGCGAGTACAGCTTCTGGCGAAACAGTTTGAAGTCTTGGCGCAGCAATCTACTCAAGCCAATACCGGCAGTGATATCAGCAGCGTAATAGATGCTAGCTTGCGCGACAATGGCATTACCATGACCAGTTTCACCCCCGGTTCGGGTGGGGAAGTGCGCGTACGTGTGGATAAAATCACCTCAGAGCTAGTGCTGCAATGGCTTTATGATTTAGAAACGAAATACCACATTGCTATTCGCGAGCTATCCATCACCGCCAGTAATGATCCGGGCCAAGTCTCTATCAACTTGCGCTTGGTTAAGCCCTAATGCAAAAGGTTAATGCGTACATGATGTCTCCAAGTAGGGTATTGCCCAAACTTAATGCCAGTAAGAAATTTTGGATCACCTTAGGGGTGTTTGTCTGGCTCTATTGTGTGGCGATCAACCTCCCTGCTATTTGGGGTGCTTACGCATTAACACGAGGCAGTGATGTCGCTATGAGTGGAGTATCAGGGACGCTTTGGTCTGGCCGCGCCAGTTTGGTGAGCGTAAAAATCAAAGGGCTAGATCAATCCATCGGTCAGTTGACATGGAAGCTGGATATTTTCTCGTTGGTTACTTTGAGGCCTTGTGCACTTATTACAACTAAAATGGACAGCCAGCAGTTTGATGGCTATGTCTGCATTAAAGGTAAAAGAGGTCTAATTATTAAAGACGCCACTGTGAGCTTCCCCTCTGCTTTAGTCCAACCTATGTTGCCGCTTGCTCTTGGCGGGCAGTTTTCGTTGACGATTGAACAGCTGGAAATAGCTGATAGCCGCCTACAAAAACTACATGGCAAAGCAACATGGATAGACGGCAAAATTTATAATGGTTCGAACTGGATGAGTTTGGGCAGCATAGGCGCAGATATGGCAGATGATGGTAAAAATGGCTTGAATTCTCACATAGTGGATATCAGTGGCCCATTGCAGATAGATTTGAAAGGTAATTTGCCATACCCAACAGGGGCGCGTATTACCGGTAATTTGGCTATGCCAGAGTCCTATTTTCGCGAGACTAATGCTGGCGCGTGGCTTTCAATGTTCGCGGTACAACAGGCTAATGATGATCAAGGGAATATTGTTTACGCCGTCGATTTGAATTTATGATTTCTAGCGAATGTTTAATAGGAGCGCGCGCGAACAAATTCTTTGCCGGTTGCTTTTTCCTATTGAGTTCGACATGGGTGAGTTTACCTGTATCGGCAGGCTGGCACGGCGATACCCAAAATATTATGGGCACAGTCATCAACGTCACCGTTTATCACGCAGATGATGCCAAGGCCGAGCAGGCCATAGCAGCGGTTATGGCGGAAATGCGCCGTATCGATCAGCAGTACAGCCCTTATATTCCTACCAGTGAGCTTTCCCGCGTCAACGACCTCGCCCCTAAAGCGACAGCCGCTAAACCCATGCCCATTTCGGCAGAAATGGTGCGCTTACTTCAAAAGGCCAATCATTACAGCGAGCTCAGTGGCGGCGCTTTCGATATCACTTTCGCCTCTCTCGCGCGCTATTACGATTATCGCAAAGGCCTAAAGCCTACGGACGCCCAATTCAAAGAGTTGGTGCCGCAAATCAATTACAAATTCATTCATCTCGATACCAAAAATAACACCGTCTATTTTGATCACCCCAAGGTCTACATTGATTTGGGCGGCATTGCCAAAGGCTATGCGGTAGATCGCGGCGCAGAAATTCTGCAGCAATACGGTATAGCCAACGCCAACGTGAGTGCGGGTGGCGACAGCCGCGTGCTGGGCGATAAGCTCGGTAAACCTTGGTTAGTGGGTATTCGCAACCCGCGCGCAGAGGATAAAAATGCCGTGGCGATTACTTTGCCGTTGGAAAATTGCGCGATTTCGACCTCGGGTGATTACGAACGCTTTTTTATCGACAAAGACGGCCAGCGGGTGCATCACATTATTAACCCCAAAACCGGCAAGTCACCTCATGGCATTATCAGCGCCAGCGTTATTGGGCCAGCGGGTTTCGATACCGACCCGCTTACCAAAACCATTTTTATCATGGGACCAGAAAAAGGCTTGGCGCTAATCGATAGCCTGCCTGGTTTTGATGCAATAGTGATCACTGAAAGTGGCAAGGTTCTCTACAGCAAAGGTTTAACGCCACCTTGATCACGAAATTGAAGATTGCTCAACGGATTTTCTAATCCTGACACCAAGAGCGGCTATTCTTAGCGCAGGGTTTTACTGAACACAGGTTTTGGCGTCTCGCTAAACGTATCAAATATAAGAAGTTTTAGTGAAACAGCTGAGATGGGTGAGTTAAGTGTGGATAGAGTCACACCCAATAAACTCATGGGCTTCTAGAATTGCACAATCGCAAACCACAATTGGCACGACACAAGGCGGGGCAGGCATGTTCAATCAATCGGTAAAATTACCGCTGTTGGGATTCATTTTGGCATTGTGCCTCGGAACAGCAGCGCAAGCACAAGACGCCGTAACCACGGCAGCGCCCTCATCGACAGCGCCAACAGAATCCGTACAAAAACCTGCTGTTACCCCCGAGGTAGAAAACCTCAAAGTCTCGGTACTCAATCTCAATCGCGATTTACTTATTCTGGAAGAGGAATTGCTCTATCCCGCCAGCAATCAGGTTGCGATTTATCTCTCTATGGATCTCGGCCAATTCTTCAATCTGGATGCGGTAAAACTGGAGATAAACAACAAACTGGTTGCCAGCGAGTTGTATACCGATAAGCAAATCAACGCGCTCTTTCGCGGCGGTGTACAGCGTTTATATGTAGGTAATTTAAAAACCGGCGAACATGAAATCAGTGCCTACTTTACCGGCCGTGGCCCGCAACAAGATTATAAACGTGGCGCAAAATTAGTCGTCAATAAAACCCAAGCTCCGCTTGTGCTTGAATTAAAAATTCTGGACTCCACCGCGCAATTGCAGCCCACCTTTGAAATCAAAGAATGGAAAGCTGAGTAGCTATGATGCACTCCCTCGCGGAATGGTTTAGTAACAAACGCACCTTGGCGGCAGTGCCGGCGTTGTGCCTGAGCGCTGCGATGCTCAGCGTGAACGCTCAGGGTGCCGAAAAGCCTAAATCCGAAGTGGCGGATTTGCGTTATGGTGTATCTCTCTATCACTACTATCAGCAGGATTATATTCCCGCGATCACTGAACTCTTGGTGGCTGACGCTCGCGATGGTATTCGCGGTCACGGCAATAATCCTGAATTGATTGCCGGTGGTTTAAGTCTCGCGTTCGGCATGCAAAATCACGCCGAGCAATTATTTACGCAACTGTTACAAGACAATAGCCGCCCGCAAAATGTGCGCGATGCCGCCTGGTTTTATTTAGGGAAATTGCAATATGCTCGCGCCGATTGGGCCGGTGCTGCGAGCAGTTTTAGTCGTGTCAGCGAAACATTTAACGAAAATCTTTCGGCAGAAATGCATTCACTGCAAATCAATTTGCAAATCAAACAAAACGATCTCACGCCGCTAAGCATCAAAAAAGTAGAGCAAAATAAGCTGGCGCAGTGGGAAGCCTTTGCGCTTTACAATCTCGGCGCTGCCCACGCGCGCAATGGCGACATGAAAACTGCCAAACTCTTTTTTAACGAACTCACAGACTTATCCTTTGATGGCAATAGCCAATCTCATGCTGAATATTTAACCCTACAAGATAAAGCGCATACTGCAACGGGCTATACCTATCTTCAGGAAAAAAGTTATCTCGCGGCTATCCAAGAGTTCCGCCAAGTGCGTTTAGAGGGCATTGAATCTAACCAAGCGTTATTGGGTTACGGCTGGGCTGCTATAGCGCAAGAAAAATATGTTGAAGCCATTAAGCCATGGCAAGTTTTGCAACAGCGCAGCCTCTTGTTCCCTGCCGCGCAAGAAGCGCTCTTGGCATTACCATTCGCCTATGAGAAATTAAATGCGCCGGGCGATGCGCTGCGCGAATACGAAGCCGCGGAAAAGCTCTTGTCGCAAGAAATACATTTAGTGCGCGATATGCGCTTAACCCTTACCTCTGGTGAGTTGTTAACCTTGGTGAGCAGCAAACCTGTTTCATCAACAGAACTGAAAGAACTGGAAAAGAAAAATGAGCCCGGCACGCTCACTGCATTAATTACGGACGACGGCCAAAACTGGCTAAAACTCAGCGACACCAGTGTGATTAAAACCCGCTCTATTTATTTGCGTGAACTCTTTGCACAAAATAATTTTCAATCCGCAGTATTGGATTTGCGCGATCTATTGAAGCTGCAAAAACTTTTGGCAGATTGGCAGCCAAAACTTAAAGCTTATGATGAGTTGCTGCAGCAAAAGCAGGCGTGGCGTCAGCAAAAAGAACAGCAGCTTGCGCAACATAGTTTGGCGCAAAAGCAAATATCCATGCAGCAGGAGCGCGATGCATTGGTTGCGCGTATCGCTACTATAAAAGCTAATAACGATTACATCGCCTTAGCAGATGCGCAAACCCGCAAACGTTTCGCAGCGGTAGAGCGCTCAACCAATACTATTGCGCGTATGAAAGCCGAAGGGCAAGACACCCTAGAATACGAAGAGCGCCTGTGGGTTAGTCGCGGCATTTTGCTGTGGCGCGCTGCGCAAGATTTCCCCGCCAATCTTGCGACACTAGAAGATTCATTAGCGACTATGGATAGCGCCATAGCAAAAATTAAAACCAGCCGCGCAAAAATAGAAAGTATTACGGCTGGCGCGCAAGATTTGCAGCCACTGTTTGCACGCCTGCAACAACAGCAAGCTCAAGTGGATAGTCAACTAAAAGATTTAAACGGCGTAATCGATGTTCGCGCTGAACAATTAAGACGCAAAGTTGACGCGCAGTTAGCCGCCCATGAACAGCGGTTGAATCGCTATCTTGCGCAATCGAATTTGGCGGTGGCGCGTTTGTATGACACCGCTCTAAGGAAGCAAGCAAAATGAAATTAATCACATTGCTTGCCCGCAGCTTACCCTTGATTTGTACCAGCTTGTTGCTAGCAAGTTGCCAAATGTTGGGCGGCGATGACAAGGGTAAAACCCTCGCTGATTTGCCCACCGCAACTATGCCCGATGCTAAAAGCACTGTGACCATAGTTGATCACCAAAAAATTGAAACCAGTTATCAAAAAGCCTTGGCGGCGGCTGAAGACCCTGTTTTGCGTCAACAAATTATGGCCCGTATCGCCGATTTTGAAATGGCGCGTAGCGAAGAGAAACAATTAAATTCAAACGATAGTGGCCGCTACTTTGAAAAGCCAGCCGCACTTTATCGCGAGTTGATTGCACTGCAAGAAAAATCCGGCAAACCCGTAAAAGGCGTAGAGCTGGATCAGTTGCGTTACAAATTGGCCAAGGCGCTTTCTATGGATGCCCGTGGCGATGAAGCCGCCAGCGCACTCGATCAATTGGCCGCTACTGCGCCCGCATCAACCTACATGGGTGAAACACAATTTCGTCGCGCGGAAAAAGCCTTTGCCGATGGCGATTATGTAGCCGCAGAAAAACATTACAAAAGTGTGGCCGACGATAAATCCAACCCGCTGCAACAAAATGCACTTTATATGCAGGGATGGGCCGAATTTAAACGTGCGGATTACGATAAGGCTTTGCAATCTTTCGCTAAGGTTGCAGATCAATTGTTAACCTTGGCGAAAAAGCCAGAGCAAGTTGTGCAAGCGGTAGAGCAATTAAGCGGCGCGCAAAAAAATATGATGGAAGATACTTTTCATGTCATGAGTTTGTCTTTCTCTTACTTGGAAGGCGCGCAATCGATTATTGATTTGCAAAAGGAAATGGGCGATCGCGTCTACGAACATTTGCTGTATGAAAACTTAGGTCAGCTCTATCTAGAGAAAAAACGCTACACAGACAGTGCGGAAACCTACAAAAATTTTGTGGAGCATAATCCGCTCAGCGATTTCGCGCCCGAATTTTCTATCAAAATGATCAGTGTGTATGAGCAGGGGAATTTCCCCAGTTTAATTCTGCCCGCCAAACAAGAGTATGCTCAGCGCTATGGTATTAGCAGCAGCTATTGGACTCAGCGCAACGGCCTTATAGGTGTTGCCGCGCTGAATTATTTGCATAAATCTCTGCAAGAGTTGGCTGAGTTTGAACACGCGCAAGCACAAGAATTGCTAACCACGAATAAATCTGAGGCCAAATCAGCCTTTAGTCGCGCCGCAAACTGGTATCGCGAATTTGTAGCGACTTTCCCGAAAGATCCAAAAAATCCTGAAATGACTTTCTTGCTCGCTGAATCGCTGAGTGAATCGGGTGATTATCCTCAGGCAATCAGTGCGTATGAAAAAGTAGCCTATGAATATCAAGACAAAACACGCGGTGCGGACGCAGCCTATTCAATCGTTTTGTTAGCGAACGAGATGGCGACAGGGCAAGCACTTGCGGAGCCTCAAAAAGCGGCGTGGCAAGAGCGTAAAACGAATTACGCTTTGCGCTTTGCACAGGGTTATCCTGCTGATGCGCGAGCGGCTGCGGTGTTAACGCAAGCGGCGCAAGAACTCTTAACGCAAAAACGCTACTCAGAGGCCGCAACAGTTGCCGAAGAAATTATCAACTTAAAACCGCCAGCAGAAGCCAAGTTGCAATTCACCGCATGGCTGGTGTTGGGTCACAGTAATTTTGATGGAAAAAATTACGCGGGCGCAGAAAAGGCCTATTGGCAAGTGTTGAATTTGTTGCCCGCCAATGCGCAAACTCCGGGTGCACCTAGCGCGCAAGAAATGCGTGAGCGTATCGCGGCCAGTATTTATCAGCAGGCGCAAAGTGATTTGGTGTTGAGTCAGAAAGATGAAGCCATCAAAAAATTATTGCGCATTGCCGATGTTGCCCCCGATACCGATATTGCGATCAAGGCGCGCTACGATGCTGGCGTCTATTTAATCGAACAACAAAAATGGGCCGATGCTGAGCAAGTCTATTTGAGTTTCCGCCAACAGCACCCCAAGCATGAATTAACCGCCTCTATTCCAGCAAAAATGGTATTGATTTATCAAAACCAAAGTAAGTGGGCGCTTGCGGCAAATGAATTGAGCATTATGGAACGCAGCAGTAATGATCCTAATGTGAAACGTCAATCGCTAGCCATGGGTGCAGAGCTCTACGAAAAATCGGGCAATAAACCTATGGCGATTGAACAGTATCAACGCTACGCCAATGAATATCCGCGTCCTGTCGCAGAAGCTATGGAAGCCGAATTTCATCTGGCGCAACTTTATGGTGAATTGCAGGATACGAAAAAGCGTCAGTATTGGTTGCAGCGCATGATTGATGCTAACGCCTCTGCGGGTTCACAACAAAGTGATCGCACTCAATATTTAGCCGCATCCGCCACTAATGAACTGGCCGATATTCCCTACAAAGATTTTGCGAGCACACCGCTCACCTTGCCGTTAAAACAAAGTTTACAACGCAAGCGCGCTGCGCTTGAAAAGGCTCTGAAAGCGCAGGAGTCGGTGTTGAGTTTTGGTGTGGCAGAATTTACCACTCAAGCGAGTTTCCGTATTGGCGATATTTATGCGCAGCTGAGCCGCGATTTAATGAAATCCGAACGCCCCAAAAATTTGGATGCGGATGCTCTTGAGCAATACGATTTATTGTTAGAAGAACAGGCATTCCCCTTTGAAGAGAAAGCGATTCAAATTCATCAAGCTAATGCGCAGCGCGCGAGCAAAGGAATATACGATCAATGGGTGAAGCGCAGCTTTGAAGAGTTAGCGAAATTGTTACCTGCACGCTACAGAAAAGTGGAATCGGTATTGGAGGCGAGCAATGAAATTCAATAAGCCATTGTTTGCATTCCTGTTTGCTGTGAGTGTGTTGAGCGCCTGCGGTTCTGCGCCAGAAAAGCCCTCTGATCAAAAGCCTATTGAAAAAGCGGCGAGCAAAAATAAGGAAGTAAAATCTGATGCTGGTGTTGTAGCTAAGGTTGAAATTTCATCGTCAGTTTTACCTGTAGGCCCAGTAACGCCAAATCCCTATTTGCAAAACCCACAAAAATTCAGTGAGCAGGTAGAGGTTAATTTTCGTGCTGCTGTTGTCGCCATGCAGCAAAAAAATTGGGATTTTGCAGAATCAACGCTTAAACAATTGGCAGAGAAAAATCCTAAGCTATCGGGTATTCATTTGAATTTAGGGATTGTCTATCGCAATAAAGGCAATGCTGAAAAAGCAGCAGAAGCGTTTAACCTTGCAATTAACGCCAATATGAAAAATGTGGATGCCTATAATCAGCTCGCGGTGTTAAAACGTGAAGCAGGTGATTTTGCAGCAGCTGAAAGTCTTTATCAAAAAGCGCTGGGTATTTGGCCGTTTTATCCAGAGGGGCACAAGAATATTGCGATTCTCTATGATTTGTATTTAGGTAAGCCCGAACAAGCCTTGCCGCATTATCAAGCCTACCAACAATTGTTGTCTACCCCAGATAAGCAAGTTGATAGCTGGGTTGCCGATGTACAGCGGCGTTTAAATGCTGGCAAAGCTAGCGATAAAACGGAGGCGAAGTAATGCACACATTTTTTCAATGCAAAATATCTGTGTTAGCGATGTGTCTGAGCTTGTTCACGCTCCATGCTATTGCGCAGGAAGCCGTTACTGCAGATGCAAATAAAGAAGTTGAAAATACAACGGCAAAAAAAGCTGTTCCAGCAACTGAAACTGATTCGAGCGCTAAAGCAGAGTTAAAGTCGGCTGCGAGTAAACCGCCGGCAAATAAAAAAATGGTGCAAGATGCCACCATTAGTTTGCAAACGACTATTACCGGAAACCAGGAGCAACCCAAGGTGTTATATATTTTGCCTTGGCAATCCCCGCAGATGGCCGATGTAGATTTTGAACCACTGGATAGTCAGCAAAAAGCTGTTTTTAATCATGTTGAGCGCGATGAATTGCGGCGTGAATTAGAAACTGCAGATGCTATTAAAGATTAATTTACCTAAACACTTTTATTACTTAGCACGAGGTTAGTTGTATGGATTATTACATTCGTTTTTTCCAAGAGGGTGGCTCTTTTATGTACCCAATCGCGTTGTCTTTGGTGGTGGGTTTTGCTATTGCCATAGAGCGATTTATTTTTCTAACCAGTGCTAAAAATTCTAACCGCGCTGTATTTGATCGCATCTTGCCGTTGTTGCAAAAGCGCGACTATCAGGGCGCGCTTAATGTAGGTAAGAGTTCGGAAGCCCCTGTTGCAAAAATTATTTCTGCAGGCTTGGTGCGCATGGCTCAATCACCGCGTCGCGATGATATTGAATTGGCTATGGAAGAGGGTGTCATGGAAGCTATGCCGCGTTTAGAAAAGCGTACTGCATATTTGGCCACGCTCGCCAACATCGCAACGCTTTTAGGTTTGTTGGGTACGGTTATAGGTTTGATCGCCGCGTTTGCTGCTGTTGCTAATGCTGCACCCTCAGAAAAAGCCGCGCTCTTGTCGTCATCCATTTCGGTTGCAATGAATACCACGGCATTTGGTTTGATTGCGGCTATTCCACTGTTGTTGTTGCATGCCATGTTGCAAAGTAAAACCACAGAAATTATTGATAGTTTAGAAATGGCAGGCGTGAAGTGTTTGAATATTATTTCAAGTGCTACCACTGCGCAGCATAGCCCGAGAGCGCAAGATACGCCTAAAGCCTAAGCTCCTAGCCATTGTCGATAATTTTTTAAGGTAATAGCCGCTATGCGCATTAAAAGGCGACACCAGAAGAAAGAAGATGCCGAACTCGATATCACGTCCTTTATGAATTTGATGATCATATTGGTGCCGGTATTGTTGATGGGCATGGTGCTTTCGCGCACTACTGTATTGGATTTGAAATTGCCAGATCTGAGTGCGAATGCAACTGCAGAACAGGAAGAGTTGCCGCAAATATTGGAGTTGGTAATTCGCCCTGACTATTTGGATATTAATTTTCCGGCAGGCGTGCAATTAAAACGAATTGAAAAAACAGCTGAAGGTAAGTACGACTATGCGTTGTTGTCTATTACCTTGCAGGAAATAAAACGTTTACTAGAAAACCAAGGTAAGCCAAAAAAAGATATTTTTATTCTTTCAGAAAAAGATACGCCTTATCAAACAATAGTGACGGCAATGGATACTGCACGCTCATTTAAAGCAGTAGTGGCTGCGTCAGTCGTGAATGCGGAGCTGTTCCCAGAAGTGTCTTTAGGTGATGCGCCACCGGCAGGAGAGCAAACGCAAGCGGTTGGCGTTGCTTCAGGAGGCCAACTATGAAGCAATCTATTCGCGCGAAGCGCATGGCACGCCATCACAGTCGTTTGAAAAAAATGCCGACCCTAAGCTTGGTTTCGCTTATGGATATTTTTACCATTTTGGTTTTTTTCTTATTGGTAAATTCATCGGATGTAGAAGTTATTGAAGCGGATAAAGGCATTACCTTGCCTGTATCAGCTGCCGATGCAAAACCCAGCCCTGCGCTAATTATGAAAATCAGTGCGAGCGATATTATGATCGATGGTCAGCGTATTGCGAGTGTTGCCGATTTTATGGCGAGCAAAGATGAAAAATTTGCACCTATTGCCGACGAGTTGCGCTATCAAGCTAATAAGGCGGGTGCACTGACCGATGCGGAGCTACAAAATGGCCGCCGAATCATTGTAATGGGCGATCAAACCATACCTTATGAAGTTTTGAAAAAGGTTATGTTGCATTGTGTAACTGCTGAATTTCGCAATATTTCGCTAGCGGTTACAGAACAAGAAACCAACGCCAAAGCGGGAGGTGGTTAATATGACTTCTCATGTTTACCACACTGAATTACCGTGGAGTTCATCGCGCGATGAAGATCAGCGCTTTAATAAAATTCTAGGTGTTTTGGCGGTTGTTTTTTTGGTGTTGAGCGTGGTGGTTACTGTGCTAAAAGTACCTGCTTTAACTCGTGCAGAAAAAGAACAACTGCCACCGCAGTTGGCGCGCGTTATGTTGCAAAAACAAGAGCTGCCACCACCTAAAGTGGTTGAACCACCAAAAGTTGAAGAGAAAAAGCCTGAAGAAAAAAAGCCTGAGAAAAAAATAGAAGCTATTAAACCTATTGAGAAAGTTCAAACGCCACCCTCTAAAAAAGAAGTTATTGATAAAGCAAAAGAGCAAGCGCAAGCGCAAATCTCAACCTTTAAAGATGATTTGATGGAAATGCGTGAGATGGCTCAAACCACTATGGTTGAAACCGCTTCGGCCACTATTAATGATGCTGCAGCCAAAGCCACACAAGTTGATCGCTCTATGATTAACAGTGGGCAAACCAAAGGCAGTGGCGGTATTAATGTCGGCGCTTATGCAAGTCGCGATACTGGTGGTGTCGCGCTTTCTGGGCGTGAAACCACCAAAGTTAAAAGTGGTTTAGCAGAGGCCAGCAAAAAAGCTGCAGGCGCTACCGGAAATGGTGGCGGCAATAGCGATGGTGCAGGCGGTGCTGCGCGCAGTGAAGAAGATATGCGCAAAGTTATGGAGCAACACAAGAGTTCGATTTTTTCTATTTACAATCGTGCACTGCGTGATAACGCGGCGCTACAAGGTAAAGTGAAATTCAAAATTGTGATTGATCCATCGGGGCAAGTGGTTGAAGTGAGTATTGAGTTTAGCGAACTGAAAGAGCCAGCTTTGGAAGCTAAATTAGTATCTAAACTTAAATCAATTAGCTTTCCTGCTGCGGCAGTATTGCGAACGACGTTTTATCAAACATTGGATTTTTTACCGCAGTAATTTAATGCTTGAACCCCCACCCAACCTCCCCCTTGAAAAGCGGGGAGGGGCTAAAGCTCGCTCAGTTTTAAAATGGAGTGATCTTTAGCATCTCTTTCGCAATAGCGAATAACTAAAAGTGCCCTCAGTTCACGAGCAGAGTGAAATTCAGCTCCTCCGCGCTTTTCAAGGGGCTGGGATGACTGCATGGATGCAGTTACCGAGCGGGGTTAGTTTTAATAAATAGCTAGTGATAGTTCTTGTAATGCCACCCATTATTCAAGGCGCGATCTAAACCAATAACACACCCATTTGCACCCATTATGGTTTCTGCTCGGCATCAAATACTACTAAATGGGTGTTATTGGGTGTAATATTGGTTGTATGTTTATAGCTGACTCACTTCAAATCACCCCTGAGATTCTAAGCATCATCGCTCGAATCGACGAATTCAAAGGCGCTTGGCGCTCTTTGGGAACACTTGCGCCCGATAGATTATTGGCATTGCGCCGTGTCGCCACCATCGAAAGTATCGGTTCATCCACTCGTATCGAAGGCAGCAAGCTTTCAGACAGAGATGTAGAAAAGCTGCTCTCAAATCTCGCCATCCAATCCTTTGAAACCCGCGATGAGCAGGAGGTTGCCGGTTATGCCGAGCTGATGGATTTAATATTTAATTCATGGCAGGACATTCCGTTTGCAGAGAATTACATTCAGCAATTGCACCAAATTCTGCTGCGGCACAGCGAGAAAGATCTGTGGCATAGAGGTAAATACAAAACCAATTCCAACAGCGTGGCCGCCTTTGATGAAAATGGGGTACAGCTCGGAATAGTGTTTGAAACAGCATCCCCCTTCGATACCCCGCGTCTTATGGCAGAGCTGGTGGCATGGACTTCGGCTGAGCGTGAAAAAGCGCTATTGCACCCATTACTTATCACCGCAATCTTTACCGTAGTTTTTCTTGAGATCCATCCATTTCAAGATGGTAACGGGCGCTTAAGCCGTGTGTTAACAACCTTGCTTTTAATTCAAGCTGGTTATGCCTATGTGCCTTACAGTTCGTTAGAAAGCGTCATTGAAATAAATAAGGAAGCTTATTATTTAGCGTTGCGACAAACCCAGGGATCAATCCGCACGGACTCACCCAATTGGCAACCTTGGTTGGTATTTTTTCTGCGCTCATTGGCGGAGCAGGTTCGTCGATTAGAAAAGAAAGTGGAGAGAGAAAAACTTGTACTGGCGACTTTGCCAGATCTATCGCTGCAAATTGTCGAGTTTGCGAGAGAGCATGGGCGCATCACTATTGGTGATGCAATTAGGCTCACTGGAGTCAGCCGCAATACGCTGAAACAACATTTTCGTAACTTGGTTGAGCGTAATCATCTACACCAGCAAGGCAGTGGGCGTGGTGTTTGGTATGAGATTAAATAATTTAATTCCCGATGTGGTGTTGGCCAACGCGGGGCGGTTGTTAAGGTTTCAGGAGTTGTTGCCGATGTTGTAGCTTTGCTGCTTTTGTAGGTTGGCGCTGAGCTTGCGAAGCCCAACATTTTCGGAGTGAGTGTGTTCGTTAATTGGGTCAGGAGTTGTGGCCGAAGTTGGAGTAGTTGTAGATAGATAATTCGCCCCTTTCACTCCTTGTTAAAGCTTGACAATGGTTTTTATACGGCTATATTGGGTACTTTCTACAGGTTTCGATAAGGAAACTTACTATGAGTACCGAAATTAGTATTAAGGAAGCCGCTTTGCAACTGGATATTAGCGAGCAGAGAGTTAGAACCTTATGCCGTCAAGGCGACCTTAAGTCAAGAAAAGTTGGCAATACTTGGCTTATAGCTCCAGATAGCATCAACAGATACGGGCTTAAGACCGCTCACACCATTGCTGAGGATCACCCTGCCTATAATGTTTCCAGTATCAGTTCGCAGAAACCGATAGCCTTGAGTTTTTTTTCGGGCGCTATGGGTCTTGATCTTGGCATGGAAAAGGCTGGGTTTCATGTAAGGCTTGCATGTGAAGTTGATAAATATTGCAGACAGACCATCGCCTTAAACCGACCCAACACAGCCTTGCTTGGCGATATAAACGAATACAGTGCAAAAGATATATTAAGAGAAGCTGGGCTTAATAAGAACGATGATATTGACTTGATTATCGGAGGGCCTCCATGCCAAGCATTTAGTACTGCTGGAAAACGCCAAGGATTTAATGATGATAGAGGAAATGTGTTTCTCAAATATCTTGATCTGGCCTTAGAGCTTCGCCCAAAGTTTTTGGTTATTGAAAATGTCAGGGGATTACTTTCTTGCCCTATGGAACACAGGCCACATGAGCTTAGAGGGGAAGGATTTCCTGATTTGTCAGAAGATGAATTAAAAGGTGGCGCATTAAATTTTATTATTAAAAGATTAGAAAACTCTGGCTACGGTTATTCTTTTAACCTATACAACTCAGCAAATTTTGGAACGCCACAAATAAGAGAGAGGGTAATAATAATTTGCTCTAGAGATGGCATAAGGCCGCCATTTCTAGTTCCCACTCACTCAGAAAATGGCGAATATGGATTGCAAAAATGGAGATCACTTAAGTCATGTATTCAAAATATTGACGAACACCACAATCTAACTTTCCCTGAAAAGCGCCTTAAATATTATCGGATGCTTAAACCCGGTCAAAACTGGAAAAATTTGCCAGTGGAGCTTCAGAAGGAAGCAATGGGTCAGTCATTTTATGCGGGAGGTGGCAAGACTGGCTTTTTGAGAAGGCTGGCTTGGAACAAGCCAGCACCTACACTTGTTACACATCCCGCCATGCCAGCTACGGATCTTGCTCACCCCGAAGAAGATAGGCCGCTTTCGATTGAGGAATACAAAAGAATACAAGAGTTTCCAGATGATTTTGTACTTGCTGGCCCATTAATACAGCAGTACAAACAGGTAGGAAATGCCGTTCCTTTGAGCTTGGGATGTGCTGTAGGAAATTTAATAAAAGACCTTTTGTTTCGTAGAAATGTTGAGAGCATTTCAAACTTTCAATATTCGCGATACAAAAATACATCTCATGACGAATGGAAAACACAGTTCGCTCAAGAAGTCGTAAAACACAAGGCCGATTACAAACAACAAGAACTGAGTTTTGGCTAAAAACCAAAACTCAGTTCTTTTGCTGTTGCCATGGGTTATTTTCTTCTACGGCTAAACAGTTTGGATTGCTTTTGATTGTTGATGTCACGAAAGAAACAAAATCTTCCTCACTAAGGTGTGAAGTTCCGCATATGCGATTTAGTGACGTCCACATATACTCGATACGATCAGCCTTAATTCGGTACCACTTTTCAACCTCTGTTCCATCTCGAACTGCGCTGCTGGAGCTGTTTTCAGAATTACTTCTATTTTTAATTTGCAACAGGCTGCCATCTTCATTTACAAAATCCACGGATTTAACTGTTTCTCCCCAAGCGCAATGCCAGCCATGCGCTTGCAGGTTTATTGCAAGGTACTCCTCTAGCATAAGGCCAAGAATATTTTCTGCTGACATACCAAGCCTATGAGCGTATGTAACTTTATTCAATTCTTCACTTGTTAAATTAGTAAGCCTAGCCCCAATAATTTCCTCAATAATCGGGTCAGCTACAGTACCGGGTGGGTTTGAAACTCTTTTACTGGCACAACCTTCCTTTCCTGTCTGGTACTTTTGGAGCCATTTTTTAATGGCTGTGTGCTCATCATCATTTACTCCCCCAATATTTCCAGGTACACGGTTAGGATCATTTGTAATTACTTTAAAGACAAAGCATGCGCCAGCTTCCCAATCAACATTCATTTCATTTGATAATTTATGCGCGATAGCTGTGGCCTTTGTTTGGCCAAGATTTTGAATTGCGTCTTTAAGTTTCAAAACATTCTCCGGTTCATGATTCGGTAAAGAAAATTAGGGGCTGAGTAAAAAAATTAAACATATAGCAGCATTCAAGTTGAGCAAAAATTATTCAACAATAAATCAATAAGATGCCGAGCCTACCAGACGACTTAGCGCATGTCACTTACACTGAATTACACGCTTTCTCCATCCACTCAAAAATCAATTCCTCTCGCCCAAGATCACCATGCCCGTAAACCACAATGAGAATGTCTTCCGCATAAAAAAGGCGAACCGTAAGGTTCGCCTTTTTTACCTAGAATATCGCTAGCGGCGGTTCTTGCAGAGCCGCCAATTGCTCCCGCAATTCCAAAATGTGTTGTGACCAATAATGTTCGGTATTAAACCACGGGAAATAGCGTGGGAATGCGGGGTCTGTCCAGCGCCGTGCGAGCCATGCGCTGTAATGCATTATGCGCATGCTGCGCAGTGCTTCTATCAGTTGTAATTCTGCTAAATCAAAATCGCAAAACTCTTGGTAACCATCCAACATTTCACTCAATTGCAAACGCTGATTATCGCGCTCGCCGGTGAGTAGCATCCATAGATCTTGAACCGCTGGGCCGGTGCGCGCATCGTCAAAGTCTACGAAGTGCGGCACGCCTTCACGCCACAATACATTGCCCGGGTGGCAATCACCGTGTAAACGAATGGGGTTGTATTTCACGCGATCAAAGAGTGCGTCACATTGAATAATAATGTCGGCACCAACGCGTTTATAATTTTCCAATTGATTCGCGGGAATGAAATTGTTGTTGAGTAAAAACTCATAAGATTCACGCGCAAAATTTTGTACCGTCATAGCTGGGCGATACTGAAACGCTTGCGCTTGCCCCATGGCGTGAATGCGGCCAAGGCAGCGGCCAATCATCAACAGCGAATCAAAATCATCTAGGTTGGGTGCGTGGCCACCTTGGCGAGCAAAGAGTGCAAAATCAAAACCTTTGTAATGATGCAGCGTGTTGCCTGCCTCATCAATAATCGGCGCAACCACGGAAATTTCTAATTCTTTTAAGGCTTGCGTGAAGCTATGTTCTTCTAAAATTTGTTCGCGAGTCCAACGTTCGGGGCGATAAAACTTTGCAATGATCGGGCTGCCGCCTTCAATGCCAACTTGGTATACGCGATTTTCATAGCTGTTTAGGGCAAGGATGCGTGCATCGGTTAAGTAACCATTTGCTTCTACCGCATCCATCACCAAATCGGGACTGAGTTTTTCGTAGGGGTGTGATTGTGGGGTGTGTACGATGGGAGGAGCTTCTGATTCGATTTTGTTGCTCATGGGGCTGTCTGCGAAAGGGTTGTTTAAATCTCCCCCAGCCCCTCTTTTTCAAAGAGGGGGGCGAAGCCGCGCTTCGTACAATTCCCCCACTTTGAAAAAGGGGGGCTAGGGGGGATTTGCTTTTACTGTTTCACACAATCCACAAAATACCCACGCTTACCATCCACTTCGCGTTTCACTAAACCGTGAACGTCAGTTTCAAAGCCGGGGAATTTCTCGTTGAAGTCGCGTGCGAAACGCAAATAATCCA
>DAOORH010000011.1:17036-19775 GCA_035389145.1 Cellvibrio sp. | reverse complement strand
AGTTAACGGCGGGCGATAAGCTCACGGGCGAGGCGCTCGCGGCCTACGAATTTGCCGTACAAGAATGCGTAAACATCATCCCCTTTGCTGCGGCAACTGCGCCTACAGAGGGTGTGATTGTGGATGCTCTCTTGGGCATTGGCCTACAAGGCGATGTGCGCCCTGCGTTTACGGCAGCTATCGGGCAAATTAACGCAAGCGGTTTACCGGTATTCGCAATCGATATCCCCTCTGGCCTCAATGGCGATACCGGCGCAGTTCAGGGCGTGGTTGTAAATGCTGAGCTGACAATTACCTTTATAGGTATCAAGCGCGGTTTATTAACGGGTCGTGGCCCAGCTGTTTGCGGCGAAGTGGTGCTATCGGATTTAGCGATTCCCGCTGAGATCTATACCAAAGCAACCGCGACGGCTGAGCAATTACACCTGATAGATTTACTCGAATTGCTCGCCCCGCGCCCCGCCGATGCCCACAAAGGCCACTTTGGTCATGTGATGATTATCGGTGGCGACCATGGTTATGGTGGTGCCGTGATTATGGCGGCTGAAGCAGCAGCACGTTCTGGCGCAGGCTTAGTCAGCGTAGCGACTCGCCCAGAGCATATACCCGCAATCCTCACCCGCTGCCCAGAAATTATGGCCTGCGGCGTGGCCTCGGGTCAGGAATTGGAGCAATTGCTATCGCGCCCAAGCGTGTTGGTGATTGGTCCTGGACTTGGTCGTTCGTCGTGGTCTGAGCAAATGTTGCAAGCGGCGGCTAAATCCGGCTTGCCCATGGTGGTGGATGCAGACGCGCTGAATATTCTCGCTGAAGGCCGAGTATTGCCCGACCTTCAGGCTCGCGAAAATTGGTTGTTCACCCCGCACCCCGGCGAAGCCGCGCGCTTGTTAGGTGTAACCAGTGCTGAGATCAATGCAGATCGCTTTGTGAGCATCACCCGCATCCAGCAAAAGTTTGGCGGCGCGGTCATTTTAAAAGGCGCAGGCAGTTTGGTTTTGGGTGAAACTGGCGTGACCGGCATAGTAACAGCGGGTAATCCCGGTATGGCAACCGGCGGCATGGGCGATGTGCTTAGCGGTATCGCAGGTGCATTGATCGCACAGGGTTTATCGGTAGAAGAGGCCGCGCAATTAAGTGCAGTGCTGCACGCGAGCGCGGCTGATTTAGCGGTAGAAAAAATCGGCCAGCGCGGTTTAATTGCCACCGATATTATTCCCTATGTATCGCAATTGCTGAGTGAATAAAGTGTCATCTACTGCCTCAAAACTTACGCAAGAATTTTATATCGATAACGAAACAGATATGGTCGCTTTCGGCGAGCGCTTAGGCCGCGCTTTTCGTGCGCAACCTAAATCGCTCTGCGTATTTTTAAATGGCGATTTGGGCGCGGGTAAAACGACTTTGTCGCGCGGAATTTTGCGCGCCTTCGGTCACCCCGGCCCAGTGAAAAGCCCAACCTATACACTGGTAGAAATTTACGAATTCCCCGAGCGCCGCGTTTACCATTTTGATTTGTATCGCTTAGGTGACCCCGAAGAGCTGGAATACATGGGCATCCGCGATTATTTTTCTGATGGCAGCATTTGCTTAATGGAATGGCCAGAGCGCGGCCAAGGTGTCTTGCCCGAGCCGGATGTGTTGATTGATGTAAAAGTAGAGGGGTTAGGGCGCAAAATTAATATCATCGCAAACCCTGAATTCACTTTTGCTTAACAATATAAACAATTCCTTGCTGTGCCTTTGAGTTAGATTTCGGTATAAATCTCCCCATTAATACATTTTCATGAGCTAGTGCTATGACCACGATTGAATTCCAAACCTTAAGCAACTCTATCGCCGATGAAGTAGGGCGCTTGTTGCCGCAAATTTTATCTGTACCTGAAGATTTAAACATTGGTAATGGCAATTGCGTGTTGTGCATCATGAATGCAGCGGGCGATACGGTGCTGCGTATGTATGGCGATAACCCTATTCGCCAGCGTCAAACCGCGCAGATCGCGACTAAAAAAGCCTTACAGGTTTGGCTTACGGGTTATGCGACTGGCGCTTATGAAAAGCTGGTTTACAACGGTGATATTGATCCAGAACAATTTGGTATTCCGCACCCAGAGTTTATCGGTTGGCTTGGCGGGCTTGAAGCAAAAACAGCAAATGGTGAGCGATTGATTTTGGCGTTTAGCGGCGTGCGCGGCGAACAAGATCAAGGCATTTTGCGTTTGGCGGCAGCGAGTTTGAAAACCTTTTCGATTGTGGATTAATTGCATTCACTGAAACAAAAAAACGCAGCCTAGGCTGCGTTTTTTTATGACTAAAATTTTATCGCTATCAGCAAAAATTACTCTTCGCTTTCAATCAATTCACGGTAATCGTGTGCATCTAGAGCTTCATCCAACTCTGCCAAATCATCTGGCTTAACGCGGAAGAACCAGCCGTCGTCGTAAGGTGATGAGTTAACGGTTTCAGGCGCATCTGCCAAGGCTTCGTTTACGGCAATCACTTCACCGCTAACGAGCGAGTAAATGTCAGATGCTGCTTTTACAGATTCCACTACGCCCGCTTCTTCGCCCATAGATACGCGGCTGCCCACTTCTGGCGTTTCTACGAAAACCACATCGCCCAAGGCATCTTGTGCGTGATCGGTAATACCGATGGTTACGGTGCCGTCTTCTTCAATGCGTGCCCACTCGTGGCTGCTGAGGTATTTCAATTCTTTGCGGATGTCGCTCATGATGGTTTCCT
>DAOORH010000011.1:11042-16936 GCA_035389145.1 Cellvibrio sp. | reverse complement strand
TCGTTAAACCAGAGGTTTGCCGTTGCGTACAAAGTTGGGCGCAACCACATCCACTAATACTTGCTTGCCGCGCATGTCTACATGGCATTGGCTGCCAACACTCGCAGGTGCGCGCGCTAGGGCTATAGAATAGCCTAAAGTTGGCGAAAAAGTCCCGCTGGTAATCACGCCTTTTTGCTCGCTGCCGTCTACAGACACCACCTGTTCTGCGCGCATAACGCCGCGCTCACGCAATACCAAACCCACCAATTTAAAGGCTGGGCCGGCATTTTTTTCAGCTTCAATTACACTGCGGCCAATAAAGTTACGTTCGGCGGGCGCCCAGGCGATTGTCCAGCCCATATTGGCGGCGAGGGGCGATACGCTATCGTCCATCTCGTGGCCATAGAGGTTCATGCCTGCTTCTAAGCGCAAGGTATCGCGTGCGGCTAAACCACATGCAGGCACGCCAGCAGTGTTGAGTGCTTTCCAGAATGCTTCTACTTCTGCATTTGGCAACATGATTTCCAAGCCGTCTTCGCCGGTATAACCGGTACGGGCGATAAACCATTCGCCCTCGGGCAGGCCTTGGAATATTTTCAGGCTATCAATCACCGCAGCGCGCGCAGCAGAAACCACGGTTTTGGTGAGTTCGATGGCTTTTGGGCCTTGTATCGCGACCATCGCCAAATCATCGCGTTCGGTCAATTCAACCTTAAAATCAGCGGCGATTTTGGTCATCCACGCCAAGTCTTTTTCGCGGGTGCCGCAGTTAACTACCGTACGGAACCAGCCGCTCATATTGTAAACAATGAGGTCATCGATTACGCCCCCTTCGGGGTTAAGCATGCCGCTGTAGAGCGCTTTGCCCGGAATAGCTTCAATTTTGGTCACGTCATTGGCGAGCAAATATTGCAGGTAAGCTTTAGCGTCTTCGCCTTTAACATCCACCACGGTCATGTGGGAAACATCAAACATGCCAGAGGCATTGCGCACATAATTGTGCTCTTCAATTTGCGAGCCGTAATGTAAAGGCATATCCCAGCCGCCAAAATCGACCAGCTTGCCGCCCATTGCTTGGTGGGTAGCGTAAAGCGCGGTTTTAAAACCCATGAGGTGCCTCGGATATCAGTAAAAGGAGGGGTGCGAAAAGGCCGCTATTCTAACGGCCAGAGCGCATCTGCACCAGTTGAATCCATGATGGCAGGATAAAGATGAGTTGTTATTGCGGTAAATCAGATGGGCGACCCGTATTCTGGGTTTCAGGGTTAAACCAAAAGTGTTCAAATTTGCGGTATGTCTCTTCTGACATAAAGGGGTTTTTAATGTGAATCACATGGCGATTCTTTAAATTGGCCTTTGCGATAAACGCTCCATTGTATTCTTGGAACAGCTCGTCGAAGCTGCCATCGCGCAACATGCTTTCAAGCCCTAGCTGAATATCTTTTGCGAGCATGACATTGTTTTGATTTACATAGAAAAAATAGGCGATGGGATACTGCAGCACTAAATGTTGTTCAACAACCACATCGGTCAGCAGGGGTTTTTGATTGACCTCTTCATCCCAAATTTCAGCGATTGAGCGGGGGAAGTAATTAAAGCGCTTGGACATAAGCATTTTAAAGGTGCCGGTATAGGAAGGCGTTTCCACTAAATTGAATTTATTGGCTTTTAAAATGGATGTGTCGTGCCAATATTTCACTTGGCCTAAGGGTATTTTTTTGAGCTGAGCTTCGGTGGTGATGTTTGCAAATAGGGGCTGGTCATCGGAGTTGATGAAAAAAATTCGCCAGCCGATTAGGCCTTTATCAATTGGAATTTCAATGGGCATTAAGCGCTTGTCTACTTCAGGGCCCGGGGCATCCCAGAGCACATCAATTAAACCATCAACCACCATTTGCATTTGTCGGGCATGAGTTGCGCCGCGAACGCTCATAGTCGTTTTATAAGGTTTGCCTGAACGTGCTAAGGCCTGACGAAGCAGCTCTATAAAATATAAATTACGGTCATCTTTGATATTAACGGAATCTGTGCCGGTGTAGCCTACTTCAATCGCATTCTCAGCTTTGCTGGGCCAAGCGAAGCCAAGCAACAACAGAATTGCTAATGGTGCGCCTGTGCGCACGCGTAAACTAAGGTACTGCCAAAAACGTATCATAATCATTTATTGTTGTACGAATACTAGAGTGGTAGTTGAGTTTAGCATGTGAGTATAGACCCGAATGCGCGCATGTCATTACACTGGTGTATATAAAGGGTCATACTGCGTTACGTTATCGTCACCATTCAGATTAAGGAACACCACATGGCTGCTAAATCTGCATTGAAAATTACTGCCTATATTGTCGCTTTTGTGATCAGCTCCATTATTATTTTGGCGCTCCTGGTCGATGCCAATATGTTTAAACCGCGCATTCAAGACCTTGCCGCCGAGCGGGGTGTAGCGCTCAATATGCGTGGCGATGTGCGCTGGGCGTTTTGGCCTTCCATTGGCTTAGCTGTGAATGAAGTATCAGTTGCGGATAGTGATGCGCCGCAAAAAATTATTGCCGATATCAAACAAGCCAGTTTTCTAGTTGCCTTTGTTCCCTTAATGAAAGGTGATTTCCAAGTTAAACATGTTTTAGTCGATGGTGCAGTTATCGACTTAGCCGTGGACGAAAAAGGCGAAGGCAATTGGGAAAAGTTAATTAAAAAGCAAAATGGAAAGTCTGAAGCGATTAAGCCTGAAAAAACATTTAGTGTGAATTCAGAAGAATTAAAACTTGCCATCGAAAAAATCAGTTTGCACAACAGCCAAGTTACCTACACCAATGTGGCGAGCGGCAAGAAGTTTGTGCTCAAAAATATCAATGTGGATATGGATGATGTAAATATCAAAGGCAAGCCTTTTGATGTAAATGTTGCTGCAGAAACTGAAATCACTGATATGAAAGCTAAAACCACAACGGCAATTAAAACCAAATTGCACACCGGTCTTGCCATTGGCGAAGGCTTTAATTCCATAACACTTGATGACGGCGATGTGCAATTGGAGCTTCATGCGGCAGAGGCCGCTGCAATTAAATTAACCTACTCGCTCAAGCTGGACGATTTAAAAAATAACCTGAGCTACCAAGGTAAGTTTGCAATTCCCACAACCAATCTCAAACAGTTAATGGCTGCCTTTGGCGTGAAGCATGTAACTGCCAACCCCAAAGCCTTAAGTGAATTCAGTTTAAGTAGCGATGTTAAAGGCGACAAAAAACATGTCGCTTTGAGTGGCGTGCAATTGCTAGTGGATAAAACAAACTTCAAAGGCAGCTTGGGCTTGGCAGATTTTGAGAGCAAAGCGCTTGCGGTGGATTTGCAAGGCGATGAAATGATTTTAGATGATTACCTAGCCCCCAAAGCCGATGAAAAAGCGCAAACAGTAGCGACAGGCACGGGTGATGAACCGTTAATTCCGGTGGAAATGCTGCGTACACTCAATGCAGATATTAAACTCAGCTTTAATAAATTAACCTTTACTGATTTGGCCTTAGAGAAACCGCTCTTAACCGTAAACTCAAAAAATGGCATTTTGCGTCAGCAATTAAATGCCAACGCCTACAGCGGCACTATTCACCAAAAAACCGAAGTGGATACGCGCAACAACAACCCGCAGTTGCAGTTTGAAGCTGTGTTGCAAGGTGTTGAAGTTGCACCTTTGTTAAAAGCTAAAAAATTAGATGAAAACTTAAAGCTCACCGGAGCTATTGAAGCCAATGCGCGCGGTCAAGCTTCAGGGGTTTCCAAAAATCAGATTATGGAATCGCTCACGGCTAACTCCACTTTCTCTGGTGTGAAAATGCGTTTGGCTCCGCTCAATATAGAGCAGCAATTCTGTAAGTTTATTGCGCTGGTACATCGCGAAGAGGCACCTGCACAAACCTGGAATGGCTATACGGAGCTGCGCGAGTTGTCGGGTAAAATTACCATGGCTAGGCGTGTGATTAATATCGAAAACTTAAATGCCGGCGTAGAGAAATTACTCTTGGGTTCAAACGGTAATATCAATTTGATCAATGGCAGTTACGATTTTTCGCTGCCGCTTAAATTGGTGCGCGATGCTACCGACACGCCCACCAGCATCACCACCAGCGCGCAAGGCTGCAAAGTAACCAGCAATTATTGGGCAGAGCGCAGCATGAACTTATTGCGTTGCAAAGGTAAGTACGCGGAGATTAATTCTGCGAGTGATTGCCGCCCCGATAAAGATATGCTCAATGCCCTTATCAAAGATTTCGCAGCTTACAAACTGAAAGAAAAACATGGCGCAAAAATCGAAGAGAAAAAATCCGAGCTGATTAAAAAGCTGGATGAAAAATTAGGCGGCGAAGGTGCTGCCCAAAAAGCCAAAGACACACTCAAAAACCTATTTAAGAAGAAAGAAGAAAAAACTGAATAATGACGGCTACATTTTCGCAATCCGTTTTAAAGTGGTTTGATAAGCACGGCCGCAAGCATTTGCCTTGGCAACAAAACATCACGCCTTATCGCGTGTGGTTGTCAGAAATTATGTTGCAGCAAACCCAAGTTGCTACAGTAATTCCCTATTTTGAGCGCTTCACGCAAAAATTCCCTACGGTGCAGAGCCTTGCCGTTGCACCTATCGATGAAGTTTTGCATTTGTGGACTGGCCTCGGCTATTACGCCCGCGCGCGCAATTTGCATCGCTGCGCGCAAACAGTCGTCAGCCAATACGGTGGTGAGTTTCCTAATTCGGTGGAAGCGCTCAGTGAATTAACTGGTATTGGCCGCTCAACTGCCGGGGCGATTGTGAGTATCGCCTTTCAAAAACGCGCCGCGATTTTAGATGGCAATGTGAAGCGAGTACTCGCACGTTACCACGCGGTTGATGGCTGGCCGGGGCAAAGCGATACGCTCAATCAATTGTGGGAAATTGCCGAAGAACTCACACCCAAAAAGCGCAGCAATGATTACACCCAAGCCATGATGGATATGGGCGCAACCCTCTGCACGCGCAGCAAACCCAAATGCGAACAGTGCCCGCTGCAATCTGGTTGTATCGCCTATGTGCAAGGTGAACAAACACGTTACCCCGGCAAAAAGCCGAAAAAAACACTGCCAGAAAAATCCGTACAACTCTTAATGCTGCGCAATCCCAATGGTGAAATTTTGCTGCAGCAGCGCCCCCCGCAAGGTATTTGGGGCGGCCTGTGGAGCTTCCCTGAATTGGCGATAGATGACGATGCCGAAACTCACGCGCAGGATCAGTTCGGCAAGGTGGTCAATACCGAGGTGTGGAATAGCTATCGCCATACGTTCAGTCACTATCATCTCGATATTACGCCCGTGTTAATTCAGCTCGCCAAAACCCCACGCGGCATCGCTAGTGGTGGTAGCCATTGGTACAGCTTGCACGCGCCCGAGGCTTTGGGATTGGCCGCGCCTGTGAAAAAGCTACTGGAAAAACTCAGCCAATTAGACCCACGCAGATAAACAGCCTTACAATGGCAACTACTTTTTATTTACCCCGTTAGGAATCCCTATGGCTCGGCTCGTTTTTTGTCGCAAATATAAAGAAGAACTCGAAGGTGTGGATCAGCCGCCTTACCCCGGCGCCAAAGGTCAGGATATCTTCAATAACGTCTCTAAAAAGGCGTGGCAGGAGTGGATGGCGCACCAAACCATGCTCATCAACGAAAAGCGCTTAAATATGATGGATATGGGCACCCGCGTTTACCTGAATGAGCAGATGCTCAAGTTCTTATCGGGCGATGAATACGACCAAGCCGATGGTTATGTTCCGCCGCCTAAAGCCTAGCTGCGCGCCTGGTATAAATAGTTGAACAATAAACACACAAAGGGTTCGCTATTTAATTAACCCTTGATAAAAAAGGACTTTTTTTCACAGCGAGTATTGACTCAAA
>DAOORH010000011.1:0-10942 GCA_035389145.1 Cellvibrio sp. | reverse complement strand
TTTAATTAACCCTTGATAAAAAAGGACTTTTTTTCACAGCGAGTATTGACTCAAAACCCCCAAGCGGGTTTAATACGCGCCTCTTGCAGCCAGCCTGCAACGACACGCCCGGTTAGCTCAGTCGGTAGAGCAGTGGATTGAAAATCCTCGTGTCCCTGGTTCGATTCCGGGACCGGGCACCATATTTACTAGGTTGGAGAGGCAAAAGCCTTTCTAACTTTTCCGAAAAAATCGTTTGTTTCCGAAACGTTATTTTTTCAAATTTAATTCCTCCGTATTACTCAAAGTTTAAAAAAATCATCTTCGATTCTGACGTGCGTAAGTTAACTTTTTCGGTCAGCATCACTTCTGCTTCATATTTCATAAATCACTTCTAATTTGCTGTTAGGCATTAATATTGTGTCTATTGATCTATGGTACGCCGCTAACGGCGGTATTCTTTTCTGAAAGTACCCCCTTTTTTGTAGTATTTTCATTTTTCTTTAAAAAATCTGAAAATAGTAGTTTTTGCAGAGGGTGGGGCGGTAGGAGGCGGGATTATGCCCGCCTGTCATAGTGGAGTATTAACGTAATGGAACTATTGGAATGCCTGCTCTCATATAAATCTTGGTGGTTTTTATATCTTTGTGAGCTAGTAGAGAGTGCGCTACGTCCACATTATTTGTGTCGGTGGCACTTTTGGCTCTAATGTCATGGCAGTGAAACTTCTCTTTTAGTACGCCCTGGGAGACCGCCTTAGTCATAAGTTTGTGGAAAATAGTTCTCCACCCGTCCGCGGTATACCGAGTTCCTCTGGTTGTTTGAATAAGGTACTCCTCTGGATCCGCGTCTTTGATATCTTTATGTTTTACCGTGGTTCGGTATTTTTGTGAGTTGGCGCTATAAAGATTAGTTACTGCCTCACGCAATGCATCAGACCAAGCCATTAAATAGAGTTCGGAACCACCCCCGAGCTTCTTCTGCGCAACCTTAAGATAAATTCCTGCTTCGGTAATGTCCTTCATTTGTAACCCTAATAGTTCGCAGTCTCTTCTGCCTGTGAGATATTTGAAAAAGATGTATGCCGCAACTGTTGGGTTAATCTCCCTCGCAAATTTATAAAATGCGTCGAATTCTGGGTGCGATATATGTCTTTCACGAGGTGTCTCTTGGAAGTAATCCATATCCACGCATGGCGAATTCGTTACTAACTTCCATTTTACTGCCCGCCGGAAAATACTTGATAAAAGGGCTATCTCTCTATTTGCTGCAGCAGGTCCTATAGTTTGACGGCGTTTGCTAATGTAGGCATCAATGTCATCGTCGCGAACTTCATTTGGTTTAAAGCTAGCAAAAGCAATTTTCATTTTTTTTGCTCTCCTGCAATCAATTTTGTAAGAACTGGCAGCTTTCATTTTTAAAGAGTACTCCAGAAGATACCGATCAACTAATTGGGGGAAAGTGGTTATGCGATCATTTTGATTCAAGCTTGACATTATTTGGTGATGCTTTTGCAGCATATCCGAATGTGTATCGCCTAGTTTAATGGAGGACTTGTTTTCAAGAGCCTCCTTTAGCTTTCCTTTGGGCTCTAGATAGTAGGTGCCATTTTTCAATCTGACATATTTTGGTAGGTTTGCGTTTTGAGGTAATCGTTGGCGTGGCATCTATAGTTTCCTATATTTTAAAGTTAAATCAAATCTAAATTTAGTTCTGGGCTTCTTTGTTTTTTGTGTGAAGGCTTCTTGCTGCCTAAGCGCTCTTCAATGTGTGAGAGAAGCACTTTAGGTCGTTGAAATTTATCTACACCAAAATTAATTCCATGGTGCGATAAGTGTTTAATTTGATCCTTGGGTCTTTTATATCCTGTCAGTTCAATTAAATCTTCTTTGCTTAAAACCTGCATAAAAACCTCGTAAGTCGTTAAAAGTTGGAAGAACACTTTTAAACTACAATGCGAATGAAAATACGCAACGGCATTTTTACAAGTTTTTTTAGATTATTTTCAGTGTGGTTTTTATGTGTTTGTGATGAGTATTGATATAAAAATAGAAACTCTATTTTGAGTAATTGAGTTTTTAAGTAATAATTTATAAATAGAAATTTTATTTGGCTTAATATCAAATCGATGTTCGATTTGATGATGGGATTCTTGCTTTTAGGTGCTAACGTATCTTTGCGAGGTTGAATTTCTAAAATAGATATTCGATTTAGGTGGCGGCGGCGTGCTTGCATCTTTTTAATTATGGATATGTTTTGGCGTTAAATGAGGGCAGGTGATGTTGACTTATTGTCTAATGGATTTTTGTTAGATGGTTTGTTGCGACGCAGGCTTGTTGTTGAGATTAACAAGCCTAATTGAATTCAATTGTGCGAGAGGTAGGCGTGACATTTTATTGGACGCATCGCAATACACTCTTATCTATTCTTATATACTTTAATACATTCTTATATACTCTAATATAGAGTGTTTTTTTCTTTCTTAATCAACAGCTTACAGGCACTTTGGTGAGAATTACGCTCTTAATTCGAAAATTACGCTCTTAATTCGAAAATTACGCTCTTATTTCGAGAATTACGCCGCTAATTCGAAAGTTACGCTGCTAATTCGAGAATTACGCTCTTAAATCCTTGCAAGGGATAACGCGCACCACTGCGACATTCTGGAAACTGGTAATAATTCTTACCGGTTTAAACACCGTAAAAAGCAGGTGAACAAGCCAGAAAAAGTGGAGGCTATTGGGCGATGACGGGTGGAAAGTTTTGGGCGCTGATTGACAGTTCAATCGGTACTTGTTGGTGTGTAAGTAATTTGACATGCTCTATTTGTGAAAAATTTTATCGTGGTAGTTAGCACTAAATTCTAAAGGTAAAGTTTTTATGTCCGGAGGACTCAAGCGGCTACTCATTCCCTTTGCTATTAATTCAGTTTCGGGAGAAGTTACCGAACCGGAGATGCAATTAAAGGCAGGGAGTGCGGTTGCGTGTGCCCAGGGTGTCATGCCCCGGTACTTAGTCGGCACCCTAAAGATAAACGATTTCATTTTGCTCACGATACAAGGCATCCAGATGCTTTGCCTGATGCGGAGTGTCCTTTCTCATCAATAGTGGCCCTGCTCATGATGGTGCGTCATGTTTTGCCAGATTGCGCAGGTAAAGCATTTGGTTTGTCGCCCTGCAGTCTTATGTTTTATTCATCATGCTGCCCCAAAACGTCGCCGCAGGAAATTTACGTGAGCACTATAAGCAGCGTTGTGCCCACGGCGATTGAGCTCAACCCGTTAGTTGGTAATATGTCGTTTGATGCGGCTTTGGTTGTCGGAGGGCATCGTATTTACGTTGAGTTATTTGGAGGGGGTAGAGAGCTGTTTTCAATCAACAAGCCGTTGCTGCAAAATCTCAAGGCTGGCGTTATTTCTATAAATGTATATGAATTGGCCGCTCTTGTTTCTGAATCTCTGGATGCCAACCTCAAAATAAGGTTTTCTGATGTTGTACTTGAGTGTTTACTCAAACCAGATTCTAAGTCATGGCGCTTTCACCCCAATGAGCAAAGCGTTGGGGGGTTAGCAAGGGCTGAACATAAGTGTGGTGTTCCTATATACCGCTTACCGGCTTTACGTGAACTTGCTCTGCGCCAACAACTCAAAGTTTTGCATTGCCTCGCCTGCCTTGGCGAATGGGCTTGGTTTCCCAGTTCATACTCTGGTTGCCCATCTTGCAAGACTGATAGATATGTTTGCGATGCGCCAAGCCCCTATCAAGGGGATTTGTTGTGAGGCTCGCTCACGCGACAGAAGCTTTACAAATTTTTTGAGCTAAATACACAAAGCTACTTAATTTCGTCATTGTTCTATTACAAAAGGCTTTCCCTGTCGGAAGCTCTTTTACAGTGATATATTCATATTTTAGTTGTGCCTTAAAGGATTTATCCATGAGTGTGCCTGATAACCAGCAATTACCCTTATTTGAAATGGATGCGTCTATTTCTACTCAGGTGTTGCCTGTAACTGCTAGTACACCTAGGGTAACTGCCTCCTTGCCGGAAAGTCCTTTCAGTAAATATATTATTTATGTGGATGAAAGTGGCGATCATAGCCTGCAAACTATTGATGACCAATACCCGCTGTTTGTACTCGCCTTTTGTGTATTCCATAAGCGGCATTACAGTGAGCAAGTGGTTTCTGCATTAGAGAAGTTCAAGTTCAATCATTTTGGCCACGATCAAATCATTCTTCATGAAAATGAAATCCGTAAGGAAAAGGGGGCTTTCAATATCTTTCGCAGCCGCGAGCAAAAGCTACAGTTTTTAGATGAGCTGACGGGAATTATCGATCACAGTAAGTTTATTTTAATTAGCTGCGTGATTGATAAACGTGCACTGCGAAAACAAGCGGATGTTGAATCTAACCCCTACCATATTGCTTTGGGTTTCTGTTTGGAAACTCTATATGAGTTTTTAGAAGAAAAAGAACAGCACCAAAAGAAAACCTTTGTCGTTGTGGAGTGCCGCGGCAAAAAAGAAGATAACGAGTTAGAGCTGGAGTTTAGGCGTATTTGCGATGGCAATAATCGCTTGATAAAACAACTGCCTTTCGAGGTGTTGTTTTCAGATAAAAAAGCCATGTCGTCAGGGTTACAGTTGGCCGATTTGGTTGCCAGGCCCATAGGCTTAAATGTGTTGCGGCCTGGTCAGGAGAATCGTGCTTTTGAAGTATTAAAACGAAAGTTTTATTGTGACGGCGGGCGCGGACAGGTAGGAAGTGGCTACGAAGGCGTCGGCATGAAAATTTACCCTGCCTCAGAAAGCGAAAAGCCCCGATGATACTCACCGAGGCTGTAACGCCGACCGGGAACCCCCAATCCACTTGCGTTAAAGTATAAGTAAACTTACCTCAAATAACAACCTGAAAGGTACCGCCAAAACCTTGGTTTTATAACCAGTTTGGTGTTACGAGTAGGGGGCGATTATGGTGGTAGCCTCTCTCATTTGACCTCTAAAGCGCATTGCAGTTAATCCTAGCGCTCTGTAGTTGCTAAAATTTATATTTAACAAAATCGCTAAAAAACTCCAATTTCCCTTCACATTTGTACAATAGAAATCAGTTGTCTTTAGCTAATACATTGTAAATAAAGCAATTTTCTATTTAACAAATAGTGCCAAATCCGCCCGACTTGTTAAATAGATACCCAATGAGTTATTGGGTTGACCAAAAAACAATCAGGCCTCTGTAAAATATCCAGAAATCTGCAAGCGTCTGTTGGGTTTTACAGTAATATTGCCCGCAATTAGGATATTCAGCCCCTCACTTACCGGGCGAATATCATTCGTATCTAAAGAACAACAAGATAGACAAGGATTCCCCCTGCATGACTACTCAAAAACTCACACTTCCAAAGCTAGAAAGCTTACTGCTTGCCGCCTGCGATGAGCTGCGCGGCAATATGGATGCCAGTGAGTACAAAGAATACATTTTCGGCATGTTATTTCTTAAGCGCGCCAGCGATTTGTTTGATCAACGCCAAGCTGAGCTGAAAAAACAATTAGCAGAACGTGGAATGTCGGCGGCAGATATTGAAATCGAGCTGAATGATCCAGACAACTACTCGGGGCCTTATTTTTATGTGCCTGAACGTGCGCGTTGGAATCAAGGTTGGCAAGAACAAGTCACTGAAGATAGAGAGACAACCATTATTCAGCACCCCGCGCTTAAACACACCAAGGTGAATGTCGGCAGTGTCTTAAACAAAGCACTGGAAGCTATTGAAGAGGCCAATATAGATGCGTTGCAAGATGTGTTAAAGGGCATCAACTTCAATAAAAAAATAGGCCAGCGAACCTTGGACGATGACTTGCTGGCCGACTTCATTCAAAACTTTGAAAAAATTCCGCTAAAAGACGAAGATTTTGAATTCCCTGATTTACTCGGCGCAGCCTACGAATGGTTGATTAAACATTTTGCCGATTCGGCAGGTAAAAAAGCCGGTGAATTTTATACGCCTGCAGAAGTCGTTAGGGTTTGTGTAGAAATTTGTGATCCGCAAGAAGGTATGAGTGTATACGACCCAACCTGTGGTTCTGGCGGCATGCTCATTCAAATGCGCGATTACTTGCTAGAAAACGGTGGCAGTGCCAGTGAGATTTCACTTAACGGTCAAGAAAGTATTGGCACTACTTGGTCCATTTGCAAAATGAACATGCTTTTGCACGGCATTTCTCATGCAGATATTCGTCAAGAAGACACACTCAAATTGCCGCAGCATTTGGATGATAACAATGAATTAAAACGCTTTAACCGCGTAGTAGCTAACCCACCGTTTAGCCAAAACTACAGCCGCAAAGAGATGAAGTTCCAAGGGCGTTTTCCGGTATGGCTCCCAGAAAAAGGTAAAAAAGCCGATTTAATGTTTGTGCAGCACATGCTCGCAGTACTCAAGCACGATGGTCGCCTTGCGAGTGTTATGCCGCACGGTGTTTTATTTCGCGGTGGGGAAGAGCGCGATGCCCGTAAACATTTTATCAATCAAGGTTATTTAGAAGCTGTTATTGGTTTGCCAAGCAATCTTTTCTACGGCACCGGAATTCCTGCGTGTATTTTGGTGATGAACAAAAGTGGCGCAGCCACACGCGACCATGTGTTATTTATTAATGCCGACCGTGAATACCGCGAAGGCAAAGCGCAAAATCATTTGCGCCCTGAAGATATAGACAAAATTATTCACGCCTATCGCTCTGGCGATGACATTCCCGCCTACGCGCGCAAAGTGCCCAAGGCGGAAATTGAAGCAGAAGATTACAACTGCAATATTCGCCGCTACGTGGATAACGCCCCACCGGCAGAGCCGCAAGATGTACGCGCCCATTTGCACGGCGGCGTGCCGCTAGCAGAAATAAACAACTTGCAGCATTTCTGGGGAAATTATACGCAATTGCGTGATGATGCCTTTGTGCCAAGAGATCAACACTATGCCGATTTTGCGCCTGTGCTTTCTAACAAGCGCAACATTGCCGAGTTTGTTAATAACCACCAAAGTGTTGCTACCTGCCATGAGCAATTTATGCAAACGCTGGAACAATGGTGGCACGCCAATGTTAGCCATATAGAATCCCTTGCTGCCAATGAGCAGCAGCCAGTGCATTTGGCAACGAATGTTTACGCTATGCGCATAGTGTTGCTCGCGAATATTGAACAAGCTTTGGCAGATCAACAATTACTAACACCCTTTCAAGTGCGCGGTGCTTTTGCTAATTACATGGTCACATTAAAGGCCGATTTTAAATCCATTGCAGCCAGTGGTTGGGGTGCAGAATTAATTCCAGACCAAGAAATTCTGCAAAGCCAATTTCCAGACGTTTTAGCCGAATCAGAGCAATCCCAAGCTCGCCTTGCAGAGTTACAAGCTCTATTTGCAGCGGCTGATGAAGAAGATTTTGAGGATACTGAAGACAGCGGCGTAATGCCCAGTGGCGATGTAAAAACCAAAAAAGAAGAATTAAAAGAAGCAAATGCAGAGTGGAAAGCGCAATTAAAAAATATTAAAGCTTTGGTTGGTAATTTGTTTGTTGAGATTAAAGCGGCTGGGTTGCTGCCCAAAGCTGCCAATAAAAGTTTTTACTGCACAGAGGGCTTGGCTGGACAAGAACCGCAATTTGATAATGGCTTGCGTATTTTAACGCTCGCAGCAGAAGTGAAATTTAATTCCGACTATGCGGAACCCCTGCGCGATGCCGTGGTAAAAGGCCAGCTTGCCTTTGATCGTGCGCAAGTTATTACTACCGGCTTAGAGCGCCACAAGCTGCTAGAGGATGAAGTGAAAACCCTGCGCGCCACCATCAAAGCTATTGAAAATAAGCGCGATGAGTTAGTGGAAAACGCCCGCGCCAAAATCACTAAAGAACAAGCGCGCACTATTATTATCGAACGCCTGCGTGTGACGCTTTTAAATACTTACCATAACTATTTGCGTGCAGAGCAACGCGCTTGCGTCGCGGCCATTGAAAACCTATGGCAAAAATATGCGGTGACTGCAAAGACTATTGGAGACCAACGTGATGCGGCGGCAGAAGAGTTGCAGTCGTTTTTGATGGAGTTGGGGTATGAATGAATCATCTGGTTGGATAAAAGTTAAATTAGGCGATTTAGCTGAAGGCGTTCGTGGAGTCTCGTATCAACCAAATGACTTGTTGGATAATTATTCAGACGACTCGGTCATTTTGTTGAGGGCTAACAACATACAGAAGGGGCAGCTACAACTTGATAACATCCAAATTGTTCCGAGGCATATTGTAAAGTCAGCTCAATATTTGGCTCCAAATGATATTGCTGTTTGCATGTCTAACGGCAGCAAGCATTTGGTCGGGAAGTCGGCGCAGTTTTCAAGCGATAACTATTTGGTGTGTACTATAGGTGCGTTTTGTTCGGTGTTTAGAACTAAAAAAGAGGCTGAACCGGCCTTCGTGAAACAGCTTTTCCATTCTGCCACTTATCAAGCACATATAGATTTTTCCCTATCCGGCAGTGCTATTAACAATCTTAAAAATTCAGACATTGAGTCTATAATATTTAATGTGCCTCCAAAGGCGAAACAACAAAAAATCGCCACCATCCTAACCACCATCGATACCGCGATTGAAAAAACCGAAGCCCTAATTGAAAAATATCAACAAATTAAAGCGGGTTTAATGCACGACTTGTTCACGCGCGGTGTGCTACCCAATGGTCAGCTGCGCCCATCATTTGAACAGGCGCCGGAGTTGTATCAGGAAACGGTTTTGGGGTGGATTCCGAAGGAGTGGGCTTGTGAGCCCTGTTCGGCATTATGTTCGAGAATAAATGTTGGGATAGTAATTCAACCAACACAATATTATGTTGTGGATGGCGTGCCGGCCTTTCGGTCGGCCAATGTTAAAGAAGATGGCTTGGATCCAACTAATTTCGTTTACATATCTGATACAAGTAATAAGCTTTTATTCAAAAGTCAGATAAAAGCGGGAGATATCTTGTCTGTAAGAACTGGATACCCTGGCACTAGTGCCGTTGTTTCTGATGATTTTAGTGGAGCGAATGCAATTGATATTTTAATTTCTACACCAAATGAAAAAGTCCTGTCGCAATATTTATGTTTTTGGATTAACTCAGCGCTTGGAAAAGAACAAGTTTTAAGGCAGCAAGGTGGCATGGCACAGCAGCACTTCAATGTTGGTGAAATGCGTGATTTAAAAGTATCGCTTCCTGAGAAAGAAGAGCAGGAAAAGATAGTTGATAGGTTAAATGCCGTGGTAAGCAAAGTTAAAACAGAACAAACGCTGCTTGCAAAATATCACAAGCAAAAACTCGGTCTTATGCAAGACCTGTTAACAGGTAAAGTTTCCGTAACCGTCGATCAACCTGCGGAAGCTAGCAATGCCTAACCATTACCCAAACCTGAATCCAGAAAAGGCTTTAATTTGGCGCATAGTCCACCGCGACAACTTGCCGTGGATTCTGGAGAATGGGTTGCATGCGGGGAATAGTCCAGTACGCTCCACAGATTGGGTAAGTATTGGTAATGATGAGCTTATTAGTAAACGTGCGGCACACCCTGTACCCATTTCACCCGGCGGCCGACTCAATGATTATGTGCCGTTTTACTTCACCCCCTTTTCGGTGATGATGAAGAATATCCATAGTGGGCGCGGTGTAAAACAGCGCCCGAACAGTGAAATTGTTATTTTGGTGTCTAGCTTGTACCGTGTTCAGGAGCTAGGGCTGCCGTTTCTCTTTACCGATAGCCACGCCTATTACCAATGGGCGAAATTTTACAATGATTTGGCGGACTTGGATAAGATTGATTGGGCTATTCTACAGGCGCGGGATTTTCGCCGTGACCCCGACGATTTGGCAAAGTTTGAGCGTTACCAAGCGGAAGCCTTAATACCCAAACTATGCCCGGTAGAGGCGTTATTGGGTGTGGTTTGTTACAATGCAGCCACCGAAACTATAATAAATCAACACCTACAGGCGAAGGGGCAGACGTTAAAAGTCATAGCGCGCCCTGGTTGGTACTTCTAATGATTAACTATACACAAGGCAACTTGCTGGAGGCTCATGCCGAGGCTTTGGTTAACACCGTTAACACCGTGGGTGTTATGGGTAAGGGTATCGCTTTGATGTTTAAAGAGCGGTTCGGTGCCAACAACAAAGCCTATGAGCAAGCCTGCAAGGCTAAACAGGTTCAAACCGGCAAAATGTTCGTCACTGAAACCGGCGAGCTAATGGGCCCGCGCTGGGTAATTAACTTTCCTACCAAGCAACATTGGCGTAACCCCTCCAAAATGGAATGGGTGGTTGATGGTCTTACAGATTTGCGCCATTTTTTGGTGGAAAATCAGGTGAAGTCAGTGGCTATTCCTCCTCTTGGCGCTGGTAACGGCGGGTTGGATTGGTTAGCGGTGCGCGCTCAAATTGAACTCGCATTAGCCGATTTGAGCGATGTAGATATATTGGTGTATGAACCTACTCAAACCTACCAAAATGTTGCTAAACGCAAAGGCGTGCAAAAACTTACACCTCCTAGAGCTTTGGTTGCGGAGCTAGTTCGTCGCTACTGGGTATTGGGCATGGAGTGTAGTTTTCTTGAAATTCAAAAGTTGGCGTGGTTTTTAGAGCGCGCAACAGAACAATTCTCCCCCGATTACAATCCGCTGGATTTACGTTTTGAAGCACACAAATATGGCCCCTACGCAGACCGTTTGCGCCACTTGATCGAGGGTCTTGATGGTAGCTATTTGCACTGTGATAAGCGCATTAGCGATGCGGACCCACTGGATGTTATTTGGTTTGATGATGCCAAAAAAGATTACGTACAAACCTATTTAAAAAGCGAAGAAGTAAAGCCTTTAGTGCCAGCATTGGAATTTACCGCTCAGTTAATTGATGGCTTTGAGTCACCGTTTGGAATGGAGCTTTTGGCAACGGTAGAT
>DAOORH010000010.1:0-20058 GCA_035389145.1 Cellvibrio sp. | reverse complement strand
AGCGCGCCTTAGTAAAAACCGTAGATTTGCTGCAGCCCTGCGCGAACAAAAGTTGCGAGCAAGGTTGGTATGTATTTAGTAATCAAACTCAACCGATTTGCCCATTTTGCAACACACCGTTTGTGGGCAAGTTGCCGGTATTGAATCTTTATTCATCCCACGCGCAAGGAAGTTTCAGGCCAGACAATCATCGCCTTATGGTGTACTCCGGCCAATCACTGTTTGTGTGGCACACCAACCGCGATATCTACCCCAATGAAAAACTTAACGACGCACAAAAAAAACGCGTCGGTTATTTTGTACTGCACGATAACAATTGGTTGCTAGTGAACGAAGGCATGCCAGATTTGTTGGATGTGAAAAACAAAACGCCGGTTCCGATTGGTGGGAATATAGCGTTAACCGATGGGTTGCAATTGTTGCTCTCGAAAGAGAGTGATGGCAGGTTGGTGATTGTGCAGATGGTGGGTGAGTAATTTTAAGGCACCCCCTCCCAGCTTTCCCGTTCATAAATCACATCCATGTGCTTTACCCTTCGGGCAGCTTCGCTGTGAAAATTGTTCCTAAAATTTGTGAAAAGGGGGAGGGGCAGACCGCGCTTCGCTCTTAAGGTTGGAGCTTGGGCGCGCGGTGATCTAGTCCCCCCTTTGAAAAAGGGGGTTAGGGGGATTTAAGGTGGTATTTTTTAGAGCAAATCCCCCCCCAGCCCCCTTTTTCAAAGGGGGTGATAAAAGCAGTAAAACTAATCCTTCACCCTCATCCCCATCTCCACCAAATGCTCCATCCCATCCTCCACAATCCCAAAACTATTTTCTGCTTGTAAAACCCCATCCAACCGCAATTCATTTTTCGCATTTTCATGTTGCGTAATTTCAATGCGATACAGGGTTTCACCTGCGCGGTAATTAATCGCGTAGCTTGGCCAATCGGTTGGGATACAGGGTTTGATATGCAGTTGATTACCTGCGCGGGTAATGCCGAGCAATGACTCAATAATCAACCGATAAAACAATCCTGCTGAGCCGGTGTACCAACTCCAGCCGCCGCGGCCTATGTGCGGGGCGACGCCGTAGACATCGGCGGCGACTACGTAGGGTTCGGCGCGATAAATCGCGAGTTCTTCGGCGGTTTTGGTATGGTTGAGTGGGTTGATGAGGGTGAGCAATTCCCACACGCGTTTGCTGTCGCCAAGGGCGGCAAAGGCCATGATGGTCCACACGGCGGCGTGGGTGTATTGGCCGCCGTTTTCGCGTACGCCGGGAACATAGCCTTTGATATAGCCGGGGTTCATGGGCGCGGTATCAAACGGCGGGTCGAGCAATTGAATGATGCCGTTTTCGCGTTTTACCAAGTGCTGATCCACCGAGTTCATTGCCTGTTGTGAGCGCTCGGCGCTGCCTGCGCCCGAGAGTACCGACCAGCTTTGCGAGATGGAATCTATCGCACATTCAGCATTAGTGGATGTGCCCAGCGCTGTACCATCGTCAAACCAGGCGCGTTTGTACCAAGCGCCATCCCATGCGTGTTGTTCAAGGTTGCGTTTGAGTTGATTGGCTTCTTTTAGGCAAAACTCCACATAGGCGTCGTCGTTATAGGTGTGGGCGAGGGCGGCGAATTTGATGAGTACGTCGTACAGGAAGAAGCCCAGCCAGACGCTTTCGCCTTTGCCGTGGATGCCAACCAAATTCATACCGTCATTCCAATCGCCAGAGCCCATAAGCGGCAAGCCGTGCTCACCAAAGCGTAGGCCGTGTAGCAGGGCGCGTTGGCAATGTTGATAGAGGCTGGCAGCTTCGGCGGTGTGGCCGGGTAGGTCGTAATATGATTCCTCATCTGCATTGAGTTCGCGGCCTTCAAGGAAGTGCAGGCGCTCGTCTAGCACGCCGGTGTCGCCGGTACTTTGTACATAGCGGCAGGCAGCCAGTGGCAGCCAGAGGTAATCGTCTGAACAGCGGGTGCGCACACCGCGGCCTTGGGGCGGGTGCCACCAGTGTTGTACATCGCCACCCGGGTATTGGCGCTGGGCGCAGCGCAACAAATGCTCGCGCAATAACTCGGGGCGGGTGTGCACTAGCGCCATGGCATCTTGCAGTTGATCGCGAAAGCCGAAGGCACCGCCGGATTGGTAATAGCCGCTGCGTGCCCAAATACGGCAGGCGAGGGTTTGGTACATGAGCCAGCCGTTGGCGAGCAGGTTGATAGATTCGTCGGGCGTTTCAATTTGTACGGCACCCAAGGTGCGCTGCCAGTAGCTACGCACTTTTTGCAGCGCGGCGCGGGCGGAACCTGTTGTGCGCAAACGCTGCGCCAGTGCGCGTGTTTGCTCAAGGTCTTGGCCTGCGCCGAGGCGGAAGATCAGCTCGCGGCGTTCGCCATTACCCAATTCAAAGGGCACTTGGATGGCGCCGCAGGGGTCGAGCGCGGCGCCTAATTTGCCGGAGAGTTGGATGTTGCTTAAGGCATTAGGGCTGGCAAGCGAGCCGTTGCGGCCGAGGAATTCATTGCGGTCGCCGCTTAGGGTGCGGGAGATATCATCCACATCAAAGAAGGCTACGCGGCCAGCGAATTCGGTGTTGTAGGCGTTGCGGGCGAAGAGTGCGCCGCTGCTGGGGTCAATCTCGGTGACAATGTGCATGGCACTTCTGGTGCGCAAATCACCCAGTACCCATTCCACATAACCGGTGGCACTTAAGCGCCTGCTGCGGCCCGATTGGTTGTGAATTTTCAGTACCGAATACTTCACGGTTTCCTCTAAATCCACATAGACCCAGAGTTCTGATGTTATGCCGTCTTCAGTGTGTTCGAACACGCTGTAGCCAAACCCGTGGCGGGTGGTGAAAGGTGCTTCGCTCGGGCACGGCAGTGGCGTGGGCGACCAGAAGTGGCCGGTTTCTTCGTCGCGCAGGTAAATAGCTTCGCCGCCGCTGGCGCCTATGGCGTCATCGCTCCAAGGGGTGAGGCGATATTCGTGGGCGTTTTCGCTCCAAGTGTAGGCAAGGCCGCTCTCGCTAATTACGCTGCCAAAGTTGGGGTTGGCGAGTACGTTTACCCAAGGTGCGGGCGTGATTTGAGAGGAGTTAGTGGTGATGACATATTCGCGGCCATCACTGCTAAAGCCGCCCAAAGGATTGCTCAAGCGCAAGGCGGGTGCGGGCGCTTGCTGCTTAAGGGCTGCGGGTTTATAGCGACGGCTAGGGTTTAAGCGCCCTATGCGTTTGTCGATAAAGGGGCGGCGATTGAGTTGTTCCAGCAAGCTACCGCGCCTATCCGCTATAACTGCGCGGGAGACAGATTGAAATAAGATGCGGTCTTCATTGGAAATCTGCTCCGCCGAGCGCACAAAAATACCGCCGGGTCGATCAATGGTATTGGCCTCAGTACCGGTGGCGATAAGACCTAAAATTTGGTCTTGCAGGCGTTGGCGATAGCCCGCGTGGTCTTCGTTCCAAATTACCAAATCCACCGCCAAGCCTTTCAAGCGCCAGTAGGCGTGGCATTGAATCAGCTGGCGCGCCAACTCAATTTGCTCGCTGTTGGCGATTTTGAGCAACACAATCGGCAAGTCGCCGGAGATGGCATAACCCCACAAGCCGGATTGCCCACGGTGGTTTTGAATCAGCACATTAGTCTCGGCTCTGAGCGTAGAGTTGCCGTAAATCACATGGCTGGCAAGGCGGCGATAGAGCTGGGCATCGGTTTCGCTGGCATTGATTTGGCGCAGAGTAACGCCGCTGTGGGTGCCCGCCAATTCAAAGGCCCGGTCTGAGAAATGGTGATCTTGATACTTTTCGATCAGCTGCATGCTGGCGTGGCGGCTAGCAGCTGCGCCGGAGATAAACATGAGCGTTGCCGATTGCTCCGCCTCAAGCGTGATAAAGCAGCGAATGGCGACTATGGGGTCAAGCACCGAACCTTGGTTGCCCGATAAATCGCCGCTACTGATCAGCGCCTGAGGTGCGACGAGTGTGCGGCCACGGCCAATAAATTTCACCCTATCAGTCTCGTAAGAGACTTGCGTAACCTGAGTGCCATTGGTGGCGAGTAGGTGGAAACTCCAAGGCGTTTGCTCTTCTGCCGAGCGTGGCCGCTTGGTGCAGAGTAACGCGTGCTGCTCGGGCAGAATTTCGGTTTGCACAAAGAGTTTGCCAAAGGCGGTTTGCCCTGCATCGGCGGCTTGGGTGGCCAACACCACTTCGGCGTAGCTGGTGATTTCAATGGTGCGGCTGCGCTTGGAGCGATTGGTGATTTTTAGGCGGCGCAGTTCAATATCGTCCTCGGGCGAGACCACAATTTCAGAATAGGTTTCTATGTCCCTATCGCGGCGGCGGTATTCCGCACGGCCTTCGCTAAACATGGCGGCATAGCTATCGGCGCGTTTGAGGGTGGGCTGATGCGCTGCAGACCAAAATTCGCCGTTATATTGGTCATCGTCAGTGGTGTCACGCAGATACACAAAGCTGCCCCAGTTATCGCAGGTGGTATCTTCGCGCCAGCGGGTGACGGCAAATTCCTTCCAACGGCTATAACCACCACCGGCATTGGTGAGCATAACTTGGTAGCGGCCATTGGAAAGTAATTGCACATCCGGCACCGAGGTATTGGCACCAAGCGGAGTGTGCAGGGTTGTTTCCGTGGTATCAAAAAATGCGCCACCCTCGTTGTCTTCTGCCGCGCGGTTGTGGATCACCGAGCGTTTGGGGATACGCTCTTGCAAGAGCAACAATGTCGCTTGCAGCGCGGGGTCAGCTTCAAAACGCGCCTGCATAGGGCGATTGAGCAGCAAATAGGCGAGCGATAATAAGCTCATACCTTGGTGGTGAACCATAAACGACCGCACCAGCGCGCTGGTTTGGCCGCGCGCCAAGCGCGCTGGGGTGTAATCCATAGCTTCGTAAAAACCATAGCGGCCTTCAAAACCATTATTGGACATGCGGCGCAGGTTATCGCAGGCGGCTTCGGGCGCAACCATCAGTGCCATGACTGAAGCGTAGGGCGCAATCACTGTATCTTCTGCCAAGCCGCGTTTTAAGCCCAGGCCCGGTACGCCAAAGGCGTGATATTGGTAATTAAGGGCGGCATCCAGCGTGTTATAGCCAGATTCAGACACCCCCCACGGCAAGCCGCGCTGGTTGCCATAGGCAATTTGGCGCGCAACGGCGGCGCGACAAGTTTGGTCGAGCAATGTACCTTCATAGCTGGGCATCACCAGCATAGGCATAAGGTATTCGAACATGGAGCCACTCCACGACACCAAGATCGGCTCGCCGCCCGCCGTGGTACGTAAACGCCCCAGCGCAAACCAACTTTCTTGCGGCAATTGGCCTTGGGCGATGGCGATAAAGCTGCACAGTCGCGCCTCGGAAGCGAGTAAATCGTAGAAGCTGGCATCGCGCCTAAAATCATCCACGTTGTAACCAATTGCCAACAAATGCCGGTTTTGGTCGTAGAGGAATTCGTAATCCATGATCGCCATATCAGAGATCTGCGCAATCAAGAATTGGATATTTGCCATACGGGTTTCGGCGCGTTCACGGCCTAGGCTCAAAAGGTAGCGTTTTCGCTCTAACCAGTCTTGGTCGGAGCTTGAAAGCGTTACTTCTTCGCCTTGAGCCGAGCCGAGTTGGGCATCAATCGCGGTAAATACACTATCGCTTTGGGCTAACTGGCGCAGGCTGGGAGTGTTTTCAAAATCAGCGAGCAAGCCTAAATTTGCGGGCGCGCTGGCCTGCTCCAGCCAAGGTGCTAGAAACAGCAATTCGGTTTGCGCGGTCTGCGCTTGGCGGTTGAGGGTTTGCGCCCAAAACCCAGCTTCGGTATCTAGCAGAGCATCAAACTGTTCATTCAGGCTGGCGGTGCGCAGTGTTATGGTGGCCAGCAAATCATAGGTGGTGGCCAGCGCGGTAGGCTTGGCCTTGTAGGCCTCTGTGAGTGTGGTCATTAACTGTTGAATGGGGCTGTGCAATTTGGCGGGCGCGCAGGCGGCGAAAATTAAAAAGGTATCCAGCAGGCCTTCAAACAATCGCTCCGCCACCAAAGGTTGATCTGGCAAAGCGACTAAACCGGCGCGCAGGGTGAGCAAATGCCCAGCGAGATTGCCGCTATCCACCGTAGAGACGTAGCGCGGGTTCAGTGGCTGCAAGTTACGCGTGTCATACCAGTTGTAAAAGTGGCCGAGGTGACGCTCTAGCTTTTCCATGCTGGCGAGGGTATTAGCGGTGCGCTCCAAGAGTTCGCCTTGGGTACTGTAACCAAAGTCATAGGCCGATAAATTGGAGAGCAGCGCCATGCCCATATTGGTGGGCGAGGTGCGGTGCGCAACAATCGGGCCCGGGTCTTCTTGCATATTATCCGGCGGTAGCCAGTTGTCTTCAGCGGTGACAAATTGGTCGAAGAAGGCCCAAGTTTTGCGCGCAATTTTGCGCAGGAACAGTAACTCTTCGTTATTCAAACTGACCGATTGGCGCACTAAAGGCTGACTTAATTTCCATGCAAAATAGGGCGCGCAAAACCAGAGTAATAACACCGGTGTTGCGGCGAGCAATCCCGTTGGGTTGATCAGCATGAGCCCCGCAATGGCGATAAACGCGATCAGCGGCGCTGGCCACATACTGCGATAAATAGCGCGCCACGAGGTGGATGTGCACTGGTGGCTGTAAGGGTTCCATTCCAAGAGTTTGCGATGGCTAAAGAGCACGCGGCCGGTGCTGAGCAAAATGGCTTCTAGGCTGTACATGGCTTCGTGCGGTAGGCAGGCAATACGGAAACTCGCCTGCGCGAGGTTGCGCCCAGCGGATTGCAGCACGGCCGTTAAATGTTGGCGATAACTCACTTCTTCGGGTTTGCGGAAGGCGTCTACCAGTGCAAACAGCAGAGAGGGAATAAGCACTATGCCGATGACCGTGAGCGTCCAAAACCAGACTTGCCCGGCAATCCACCAACCTAAAAGTAACAGCAGTAAGAGCGCTATGGGGGCGAGGCTGCGCACCAAGTTATCTAGAATTTTCCAGCGCGATAAGGCCGAGAGCGGGTTGGGCGTGTGCTTGCCATCGGGCGTGGGCACGCGCGGCAGCATCCAACTGGCAATTTGCCAATCGCCGCGAATCCAACGTTTGCGACGGCTAACATCGGTGGTGTATTGGCTGGGGTATTCCTCGTATAAATGCACATCGCTTATAAGGCCCGAACGGGCGTAGCAGCCTTCTAATAAATCGTGGCTGAGAATGCGGTTTTCCGGCAGCCGGTCTTTGAGGTTGTGCTCAAAGGCGTCTATATCGTAAATGCCTTTGCCGATAAACGAGCCTTCGCCGAACAGGTCTTGGTACACATCGGATACCGAGCGGGTGTAAGGGTCTATACCCGGCTCGCTGCCAAATAATTGCGCATAGCTGGAGCGATTCGCCCCCGCCAAACTGGCCGCCATGCGCGGTTGCAAAATGCCGTAGCCTCCGGTCATAACACCGCTCTCGTTATAGCGCGGGTGATTAAGCGGGTGTGCCATGGCACCCACAAATTCCCGTGCAGATTCGCGCGGCAATTGCGTATCGGCATCCAAGGTGATGATGTATTTAACCGGCGTTAGGCTATCGAGGTTGCCCTCAATCAGTGAAAACTTGGGGTGGGCAATATAGCCCTCTTGGTAGGGGGTAATCGGGCTTGGTCGCAGCAGTGCATTTAAATCGGCCAGCTTGCCGCGTTTGCGCTCGTAGCCCATCCACAGCTTATCGGTGGCATTCCATAAACGTGGGCGATGAAACAGAAAGAAATTACTGTTAACGGGGTTCGCTGGGTATTTCTCGTTTAACCGTTCAATGCCTTTGCGCGCCTGTTCCAGTAGAGCGGCATCCATCGGCATATGTTCGTTGGGAGCATCGGTAAAATCCGTGAGAAGGCCGAAATGCAGGTGAATATCGCGGTTGCCTAAAAAGCGCACTTCCAAGGCTTCTAGCAATTCATCAATGTTATTGGCTGAGTCAATTAAACTGGGGATCACCACCAGCGTGCGCATTTCGCGCGGCAAACCGTTTTGGTAATCCATGCGCGGCAAAAGGTTGGGGCGCACCAACAATATCGCCAACCAATTGGTGAGGGCAGAAGCGAGCTGACTGGCGGCAATTAAGGCTAAGCAGCCAATCACCCACAGTGAAAACCCTTGCGCACCTGTGCTATGCGCCTGCCACACCAAACCGGCGGCGAACAGATTAGTGAGCAAAATAATCGCGCCCACATGAAGCGTAAGCGGGAAGCGCCCTGCCCAACGGCGCAAGGTCATCATAAACGGCAAGCGAACATTCACCGCTTGTTCCAAACGTTCCAAGCCTTTATCTACCAAATAAAAACCCACGTGCTCGGTGTGCGATTGAATGTGGTTGCCATTGCTGGCTGCATCCATACCGGCGAGTAATATCGCCGAGCGCGCCACTTCTACTTCAGACATGTCGCTGTGTTTTGCCAAACGATCAATCACATGGCGATAAGAATCGCGCGTTGCAAAATCCATAGAGCGGTAAATGCCGCCCAAATCGGTTGATAGGGTTTGCTCCACCACGCTCATGGTTTCCACAAACACGCGCCAATCGGTAGCGCCTAAAAAACGCAGGCTGCCGATGCTGTTGCTAATGGATAATTGATCCGCCGCTTGCTGCTGGTTTTCAGTTAATACCATCTGTTCAATGGTCAAACTAGATTCAGCCAAGCGCTGTTCAATCCACGTAAGTGGTAGTGCCAGAGCATGGCCGTGGCCTTGTAAACGGCGCGTGAGTTCCGCCACAAAAGGGCTAACCATGGGCGGGTTGGAGCGCGCCATATCGGCAATAATTAAAATCAAACTTTTGGGGTCGCTCTCGGCAACTTCAACCATTTGCGTCGCCCAATCTTGGGCTTCGTTAAGGTGGTGGCGCGCGGTAGTAATACGCGCGGCAACGCGGCGCAAATTTTCAATCAGCGCAAGGCGCAACATAATGGGAGTTGCCCACAGTTCACCCAAGGTGAGTGGCGTTATGGTTTGGTAGGCGGCTACAAAGCGGCTAAAAGTTTCGGCATCCACACGGCCATCGCCGTGTGAAATAACTTCAAGCGCAAGATCATAAACGCGCGGCAAACCCGCAGAAGGCCCTTCGGCTAAACGCGGTAATTCGCGGCTATAACCTTTGGGTAAATGTTGGCGCGCCGTGCGAATTTGTTCTTCCATTAAATAAAAATTATCTAACAGCCATTCGCCTGCAGGTGCAATCCGCGCTTTGGTTTTTACGGTTTCGGTTAAAAGCGCGCGACACACCAACAACACCTGTTCGTTATCATCCAATCGCACTAATAAACGCGTACTTTTGCTCAGCGCACCTAAACAATGGCTGCTCGCCAAGGCTTTACCGTGCTGCTCCATTTGGTCGGCACTAAACAACTCGGCGCGCAACGGCGGTTGGTTGCTTTGCGCTAATTTATCCAGCGGCAGGGCGCGCAAGGGGTTAAACCATTTTTTAGGAAAGCTGTTATAAAAGTGTCCAGCCGTTTCTACTAAGGTTTTACCCCAGCTTGTCATAGTCATAATGTCAGCCTTAGCTAAAGAATTTTTCGCGAACGAGTAGACTTTTTAGGGTAGGGCGTTGTGGGGGTGCGGGTCTGTGCGGTGGCTAGCTTAGGGGTAGGAATTAAGGGTGGGGGGCTATATAGTTGGGGTAACTTAATGAATGGTTAAATAGAAAAATGAATACGAAAAGCTGGATAAACTTTAGTTTGCATGAAACGGAGTGTGCATTGACTATCTTTTATTCGTTGTTAGCGTTTAATGAAGCCTTAAAGAATAAGGATGCTTTCCACTCTGCTAATAGGAATAAAGAATTTTGGATGGTTCACAACGGCTCACTCTGGCGTACGTTATTTCTATATTTAGGTCGTTTGTCAGATGGGGGAAAAGATGCAAAATCATTTTCTGACTTTAATGCCCACTGCATTAAGAACTTATCGGATTTTTCAAAAGAGTCATTCTTAAAAAGACGGAGTGATGCGCTTTTACTAAATCCAGATTTTCTAGCGAATGCAATGTTTCCTGATCAAACGGCATTGAATAACTTGTTCTCATTAGCTTCTAAATATAATGGTTTTTTGAGGGCGGAATGCAAAACTATTCGCAATAAGGTGTATGCACACGCAATATATACGGAAGAACATGAGTACTATGAGCTATTCAAGAATGTTAAGTATTCAGAAATAGAAAATGCTTTACTCGCATTATGGTCTGTCTCAAAGCACCTATGGTCTTGCTTTGAAAACGCGCGCACTATTAATCCTATAATTCTTCCCTTTAGTGAAAAAGAAGAAATTTATAAGTCCACCTTAAATATCTTAAAGGGTAAAGTTTAAGTTTTACTCGGCTTTGTCGTTAGGCGCTCGTCATCTCGCTGCGCGAAGATGACGAAAGATAAATACAACAAGTGCGTAAATAGTAATGAATAAATTAATCCTAGGTTTTCTCTTGATGTGTTGCGCTAATGCGCAGGCGGCAGAGTGCGTAATATTACTGCATGGCCTTGCGCGCACTAGCGCATCTATGGAAGAACTACAGTCTGCATTGGTTCACGATGGTTATTCAGTTGTTAATTATCAGTATCCATCACGCAAGAAAAATATACCGACTCTGGCTGAAGAAGAAATACCGCTTGCGTTAGCAAAGTGTGCTTCCGCTGAAAAAATAAATTTCGTTACCCATTCCTTGGGTGGAATAGTCTTGCGGCAATATTTAAGCGCGCATGCGATTCCTAATTTAGGGCGAACCGTCATGCTCGGTCCACCTAACAAAGGCAGTCAAGTTGTCGATCAATTTAAGTCTGTGCCGGGCTATGAATTAATAAATGGCCCAGCAGGCATGCAGCTAGGTACAAATGCAGAAAGTATTCCTGTGTTATTAGGTAAGGTTAATTTTGAGGTTGGGATAATTGCAGGCACTAAAAGTATTAATCTAATTTTATCTGCCGCGCTGCCTAATCCTGATGACGGCAAAGTCTCAGTAGAAAACACCAAGCTTGAAGGTATGACCGATCACATCACCGTGCCTGTTAGTCACCCATTCTTAATGAAAGATACTCAAGTGATTAATCAGGTGAAGTTCTTTTTGAGAAATGGCAAGTTTTCTCGACCTCAAATTTAATCTTGGTAGGGCGTGGTTAGCTGCGTAGCAGCGTAACCCGCGCGGATGTTTTGTGTGTTCTTAAACGCAGGTTACGTCACTTCGTGACTAACCCGCCCTACCAGTGCGTTATATTTAACAGTCACCAGAGAATCACTATGAATAAACTCGCAACTATCCTCATCGAATTACTTTGCCATATCACCGCAGAGCCAGATGGCGGACATGACCCCGATGTTACTGCCGATTTACAAATCGACACATGGCAAACATTAATTCATGAGTTAAGTGATTCTGAAAAAGACATTATAAAATCTGCTGTAAAAATAAAGCTGGAGTCTTTGTTAAAACTTTTATCGCCAACGCCAGAGCAAGAACAACTCATTGATATTTTGGATGCGTTCATTAGGGATGAGCTGCAGTGATTTTTCTAAAAGCTTAACCCCCTCCCAACCTCCCCCTTGAAAAGCGGGGAGGGGCTGACTCCCAGTGCGATGAGTTTTGTGCGAAGCACGCGCTTATTCCTCCCCCTTTTTTGACAAATTGCAGGAGCAATTTGCACAGCGCAGCTGCCCGCAGGGTAAACCACAGGGATGTGGTTTATGAACGGGGAGGTTAGGACGACTGCATGGATGCAGAAGGTAGAGTAACGCAGGACGCAGTTACCGAGGGGGTGCCTTTAAACTTAACAACGACGCGAAAATAAAACCCCAATAACTGCTCCTGCCAATGCACTTACCGCTACAGCTTTCCAAGGTTGTTGATGTACATAGCGATTGGTCATGGCCACGTTTCTACGTATCTTGTGATTAATGCTATTGCCAATATCATCAAAAGAATGTTTGATTGAATCTATGCGCTCATTCAATTTTGCTTTTGCTTCAGTCAATTCTTCACCCGTCAAAGTAGTTGTTTCGGCAATTAAACCTTCAACGTCGGTTAAAAAATCTTGTAATTCTACTGCCAGATTATTGCTCTTAAGAAAAGCGAGGTTGTTGGTATATGTGTCCATGAATAAATCCTATTGTTAATGTGAATATGTTGGTGAAAATGAATAGCAGCCAGAAAAATTTCTGCTGCATTTTTGATATCTACCCAACAATGGGCTGAACGGGAAGCTCAGTCTGTACGTCAGCACACAAATCATGCGCAAAAGTGCCACACCGCCAAGCTTTGCGAGCATGGCTGAGAGTTGTTTCAACTATTGCTCATCAAAAATCGCTTTAATTGCTGTTTCAATTGCGAATTTTCATTTCTCAGTTGTTCAATATCGTCAAGTAAATTGAGTATTAAACCAATATCGGCCCAATCAATTTCAAGATCGCGATGTAGCCGGGCGGCCTTGTTTACAATTCGCATGGCGGTAATATTAAATTGCCATTCTTGAGGCTGTTTTCCTCTAACAGGCGTGATGACGTTGTAGTCAATCAAGTCAATGATTTTATCGGTGCTGATGTTGGCCGATACACAAAGTTCTTCAAAGCTGACGTGAAAATCAGGTGAAATAAATTCAGATGTGTGTGTCATGATTAATTGCTCCATTCTGCGCGAGGGTCAAAGCTGGCGGTTGCGGCGAGTTGAGACCAGAGTTTTTTAGCGTCTTCGGTTGCTGTAGTTGGCATCACTATTTTCAATACGGCAAACAAATCGCCAATACCATTTTTGGTTACCAGCCCTTTACCTCTTACGCGCAAACGCTGGCCTGATTGGCTGTTGGGCGCAATGGTTAAACTAATTTTTCCGCTCAGGGTTGGCAGGGTAATTTTTGCACCCAGTGCCGCCTCCCAAGGCGCGAGTGGCAGGGTGAGAATAAGATTGTGGCCTTCAAGATCAAACAGCGGGTGCGGAATTAAACGAATGTGCAAATATAAATCGCCATGAGTGCCAACGCCCTGCGCGGGAGCACCTTGGCCTTTTAAGCGGATGCGTTCGCCATCGTTAACGCCTGCGGGAATTTTTACGTTCAGTGATTTTTTTGTTTCGTGTAATTGCCCTTGGCTATCGTAGTGAGGAATGACAAATTCAACTAATTTAGTTGTGTCAGCCAAAGTATCTTCCAGCATAACCGGCCATTCCATTTCAAGATCGCGCCCGCGATGTGCGGCTGGATTCTCGTGACGCGCTTGTTGATTGCGGCTTTGATGGCTACGGGCATTTTCTGACCCAAAGATGGAATTAAAAAAATCTGAAAAGTCTTGATCTGCGTCTGCGCCGTTAAAACCTGCGTTTGAATTAAACCCTGCACTTGAGTTAAAGCCAGCGCCAGGTTGATTGTTACGCGGATCAAAACCACGGCTGCGTGCTAAGCGCAGTTCGTCATACTCAGCACGTTTTTCTGTGTTGTGTAAAACTTCGTAGGCTTCGGCAAGGGCTTTAAATTTTTCTTCGGCGTCTGGCAACTTGCTGACATCGGGATGATAAAGCCGTGCCAATTTTCGATAGGCTGTTTTAATTGCTTTTTCATCGGCGTTGGGTTCAACACCGAGAATTTTGTAATAGTCTTTGAATTCCATAGCGCTATCCTGATGTTTTATTTATATAACCCGAAACCACTTCGCTTTAATTCCTTCCAGTACCAACAAGCTCACCACACTCGCCACTAGACAAATCGCAAGATCATTCCAATGTAATTGCCCAAAGTGAAACAGGCGCTGCGCAGGCGGCCAGTAAATGGTTATGGCTAATATGGCGGTGACTACACTGAGTAAAATATACAGCGAGCGGTTGGGGCGTAAAAAGGCGCGGGTGAGTGAGGCTTTGAAGGAGCGGTTCACTAAAATTAAACCCATATTCACTAATACCAATGCGCTAAAAACAAATGCGCGCAAATCGGCTTCTGGCATTTTTTGGTAGGCGCCGTAAATTAATAAGCTCGCCAAAATGGCCAAGGCGACTATGCCTTGAATCGCGCCCCACCAAATTCGCTGCGGCATAAGTAACGGGCTTTTCGGGTTGCGCGGTGGGCGTTTCATTACATCGCTTTCTTCTACTTCTGCTTCAAATACTACGGAGCATGCAGGGTCTATTACCATTTCTAAAAACGCGATATGAATGGGCGAAAGCATGATGGGCAAACCCATGAGCAGCGGCAAAATGGCGAGGCCAGCGATGGGAATATGCACCGCGATAATATATTCAATGGCTTTGCGTAAGTTGTCGTAAATGCGGCGGCCAAGGCGAATGGTTTTTACGATGGAGCCGAAGTCATCATCGAGCAAAACAATCGCCGACGCTTCTCGTGCTACATCTGTGCCGCGCCCGCCCATGGCGATACCGATGTGTGCAGCTTTTATGGCGGGAGCATCGTTAACGCCATCGCCCGTCATGGCAACAATTTCACCGCTGGCTTTTAAACTTTGCACTATGCGCAATTTTTGGTTGGGGCGAATGCGCGCAAAAATCGACGTAGTTTTTACGCGCTGTGAAAGTTCTTCATCGCTCAGTTTTTCTACATCGTCGCCCACTAATACATCTCGCGAATGAATACCTGCCTCTAGGGCGATGGCTTTAGCGGTAATAGGATAATCGCCAGTAATCATAATCACACGTACACCTGCGCTGTGGCATTCAGCAACGGCAGCGGAAACATTGCTGCGCAGTGGATCGGCAAATCCTAAAAGACCGAGGTATACAAAGGCGATGTCGCGCGGTGATTCCGGCAAATTTGTATTTTCAATGTTCGCTGTGGCGACGGCTAACACACGAATGCCCTGGCTTGCGAGTTGATCGGCTTGTTCGCTCAAGCCTGCGATTTGTTCTGCGGGCAATTTGCATAATTGACTTATGGCTTCAAGTGCGCCCTTAGCATAGGCGGTTTTATTTTTTCCTTTTTCTACAATATTTGTTACTGCAAATAAATCAGGCCGTAAACCATAAGTGCGCACTATTTTTTGCAATTTAAATTCATGAATAGTTTGCGGGTTTTGCGCTTCTGCTAAGCGATGCACCGCAACATCCATAGGGTCACTAGGTTCGTGAGGGCAGGCGAGTAGCGAAGCATTCAAAATAGCTTTTGTGTCGTCTTCAAGAGGTGTGTTTTTATCTTGATGCCACTTAGTGTTGGTATTTTCAATCGCCACCAAGGTCATACGGTTTTCGGTGAGAGTGCCAGTTTTGTCGGTACACAACACCGTGGTTGCACCCAAGGTTTCAATCGCTGACGCGCGACGAGTAAGCACCCGTGCTTGCGAAATTCGCCATGCACCCATGGCCATAAATACCGCCATTACCAATGGGAATTCTTCTGGTAGCAGCGACATACCGAGTGCAATGCCGCCCAAGAGTGCTTCTAACCAAGAGCCGCGTAAAAATCCAAATAATAAAACCGCGAGTACAGCGGCTACCAAACCAATAATCGCAAAGTCACGCACAAACCAGCGCAGTTGTTTTTGCAAATGCGCCTGCTCGGTATTAATGCTGCCGAGTGCGTGGCCAATTTTCCCCATCTCTGTGTATACGCCCGTGCCAGTTACCAGCGCGTGACCAGTGCCACGCACGACTAATGTGCCAGCAAAAATAGTGGGAGAATTTTCGCCCCCGGGAATAGCGGCAGTACTGCTGTCTGGTTCTGCTTGTGGGCGTTTATTTACCGGAACTGATTCGCCGGTTAATAAAGATTCATCTAACAATAAATCATTGCCATTCACTAAATGCGCATCGGCTGCAATGCGGTCGCCTTCGTTAACCACTAACATATCGCCGCGCACAACATCCTTGCCTGCAATATGTATGCGTTCGCCGCTGCGAATTACCAGCGCGCGCGGGCTGGCGAGATCGCGTAGTGCATCGAGTACACGTTCACTACGCGATTCCTGTACAAGCGTGATTGAAATTGAAAAGGTTGCAAATAACAACAATAAAAAAGCTTCAGTGTGATCGCCCAGCAACCAATAAATTGCGCCACCTGCAATCAATAATGCAAACATGGGCTCTTTTAAAATGTCGGTGAGAATGCGCAAAAAATTGCGTTGGTGAGGTTTAGGTAATTGGTTTGGGCCATCGCGTTTTAAACGCTGCGTGGCTTCATCTAGGCTGAGCCCTTGCAAAGGTTTTCCGGTTGCTTGATCTTGCGTAACCTCTTGCATAACTTTAGTCGAAGGTTGCATAGAATCTTCCATAAAAACCTCGGTGAACATCAATTAAAAATAGGAATACTAAGGTGTTTGAAAGCTCAGGGGTTGATATGCATCAAGTACAACAACTCGTGAAACTGTCTTTACCATAAACCTAATTTTCCTAGAGTACTAGCAGCCATCTAACCTAAAAATGGGTTGTTAAAAAGTTGCATTTCTATGTGTGTCATCGCACCGATTTGATTTCTTTGGCGGGTTAGTGTCGCTCTTGTTAAATCCATTCAAGCGTTTTGCACTCTCGCAGGACGAGGGATTACTTAAAGGAAATTGCTATGAATGCTTACGATGATGATTACGACGACCGTTTTAGGAATCCACTCGCTGCCTATAAGCCGCGTGCATGGAACGAAGGTGTAAGTGTGCCGGTAACGATAAAGCCAGAGCCAACCTCAAAAACGAATATTGCCAAGAAAAGAATATTTGCAAAAAACCTCACTAAACCACTTGCTAAGCCGCTGACCAGTATTCACGACTTTGGCCACTCGCATTACAACAAAACCTAGCAACTAAAAATTAGAAACTAAAAGTTAGTCGCTAGGTTTTTATTGCACTCTATTTTTTTACCGATTTCTTCCATGGACGGATTTTTTATTTTTAAAAATTGTCATTCGGCAATTTTTCCTTATTGGGATTACTATTATGTTTAATCTATCTAAAAAATTTCTGATCACTTCAGTCATTGCCTCCACGCTAATTTCCTTGAGCAGTTTTACCTATGCAGATGCCAAACAAGACTTGTTAGAGGCGCGCCAAGAAACACAAATCTGGACTACTTACGCCCTTAGCCCCTACTTGCGTGCCCATGAAATTACGGTAGACGTTGATAATGGCAAGGCGACTTTGAGCGGTAAAGTTGATGAGGATGTGAATAAAGAATTAGCAAAACAAATTGCACTAGGTGTAAGCGGAATTAAAGAAGTAGATAACAAAATTATGGTGCAGGCTGATTACGTGCCTAAAGCAAGCACTCAAAATTACGGTCAAGTTATAGATGATGCCACTGTTACCGCTGCCGTGAAAGCGCGTTTGGCGTGGAGCAAACACGTTGATGGCAGCGCAGTGAAGGTTGAAACCAAAGCGGGCCGCGTAACCCTAACCGGTGAAGTTGCCAATGCAGAAATTAAAGAATCTGTTAAACGTTTAACGATTGGTACGCGCGGTGTTGTTTCGGTAACTAATCAATTAACGGTGAATAGTAAAATCGCCAAATCTAGCGCGGAATCTACCCAAGTGATTTCAGATGCTTGGATTACCACCAAAGCAAAATCAATTTTCTTCTATTCGGGCAATGTGTCGGGCTCAGATATTGAGGTGAATACACTTAACGGTGTAGTCACTCTCAAAGGCAAAGTAGATAGCGGTGCTGAACGTGCACTTGCAATTGAGCTGGTGCAGAACTTGCGCGGTGTTAAGAGTGTGAATGCTAAAGACTTAGTGTTTTAATCTATCTGAAATTTTCAGTGATAAATATAGCTCGTGCCGCGCAAGCGGCCGGGCTATTGCTATCCGGGTTACAGCGATAAAGAGGATTTCTTCATGGAAACTATTTCAAGCTTAAGTGATGTTGCCACGCTGCGCAGCCATGCGCGCAACAATATAGAGCAGGGTGCAATTACCGCGAGTTACAGTGCAGATCGTGAAGCCGTTATTGAATTGCTCAATCAAGCCTTGGCGACTGAATTGGTCTGCGTGTTGCGTTATCGTTGCCACCATTTTATGGCGCGCGGTATTCACGCTAAAAACATTGCTGCAGAATTTTTAATTCACTCCAATGAAGAGCAAGGCCATGCAGATCAATTGGCGGCGCGCATTGTGCAGTTGGGTGGCGAACCCAATTTTTCACCCGATACCTTAACCAGCCGCAGTGATGCTGAATATCAAGTGGGCGATTCGCTGTTGGAAATGATTAAAGAGAATTTAATTGCAGAGCGTATTGCGATTGATAGCTATCGTGAATTTATTCAATACCTTGGCGACCAAGATTCCACCACGAGCCTACTGCTTAAAGGAATACTGGCGGTTGAGGAAGAGCATGCCGATGACCTTGCGGATTTATTGCAGGGCTTGCCTACCAAAATGTAGAGAAAGTTTCTTAAGTGCGTTTCAACTCTGACGGAGTCAATAATGGAAGATCATCAACATGGCATGGCGGATTTATTTGATCAGCTTGGATTGCCATCTGCTAATAGCGATATTCAAGCGTTTATCGCGGAGCATCGCACTTTGAATCCGCAGCTTCTTTTATGCGATGCGCCTTTTTGGTCGCCAACGCAGGCTAAGTTTTTGCGAGATCAAATTAAAGTGGATGCTGATTGGGCCAATAATATCTTATATTAACATTAGGTTCGCGGGGTCGTCTTCAACATACAATAAGGTATGCATGTCTGTGAGCAATTTTTCAGGTTTCTAGGCTAATGTCTTAACTACAGCGCAATCAGCTGCAGCTTGTGTGGTTAAATGCATCTCTACCCAAAATGTACTGCCTTCACCGATTGTACTTTCTAACCCAATTTCACCGCTCATTAATTCAATCAAACGCTTGGTCATAACCAAGCCAATGCCTGTGCCTTCTGCCTCGTTGTTTTCTTGCCCTAAGTGATTGAAGGGTTGAAATAATTGCGCAATTTTTTCGCGGCTAAGTTCGCGCGCTCTATCATCTACGCGACGGCGTGGAATGGCATCCTTTAAGGCAAACTGCTCTAAAACCATTCACTAACCTAAAAACCGATTTGTGTGTGCTAGCCGACTTTAAATTGACGGCTAGTTCGTTTGTGCTGCGCGAAATGCGCTCAAGGGAAAACCTCAGGAAGTAGAAGGCACTGAGTTAAATCGGGTGGGGCGAATGCTGAGCTTGAGCAAAAGAGTGCTACAAAAAACAGGCGATTAAAAAGCTGGGAGTTAAAGTCGAATTACAGGTAGAAGCAGCCTACTCCTTTATTACAGCGGGTGTTGGTTTATTCCTGAGCAATGGCGCGGAGAATTTTTATGAGGTGTGGGTCGGCTGGGATTTTGTGCACCCAAAACAGGCATTGGCATAGATACTGCTGACATTCTGTGTGAGCAACTTAAGCCAGTTATGTTACAAGTTGATTTTTGTTACTTTTACTATGAGCACAGGGGTATTTTCTACCCAAGCTAGGGGCGATGTCGTAGAATGCCGCCCTATTTTGATGCTTCTTTTATTTGTGTTTTTTGTTGTACCCTCGATCTGTTGGCCCTTGATTTCTTTTTTGGAGAGACTCCCGATGTTAAAGCTGCCTGAAACCCTGCGCGAGAATGTGCGCCTATTAGGGGAACTCTTAGGTGAGACGATTCACGCCCATGAAGGCGAAGATCTGTTTGCGAAAGTCGAGGGGATTCGCAAGTTAGGCAAATCCATTAACCGCATGGAGAATGGCGACTCTGCGCCGCTGGTAACCCTCTTGGGCGAGCTGGACGATGCCGATATTCTCCCCATAGTGCGCGCCTTTAACCAATTCTTGAACTTGGCGAACATTGCGGACCAAGAGTATTTCTCCAGCGCAGAATCTGAACGCGACGATGGCTTGCAAGCCATGCTGCAAGAGTTTGCTGGCAAGTACGGCAAAGAAGAATTGGCCAAAAAAATCAGCGAGTTAAGCATCGAACTCGTGTTGACCGCGCACCCGACTGAAGTGACGCGCCGCACCCTGATTCGCAAATACGACCAAATCGTAGATACCCTCGCTGACCGTCAAAACGGCAGCCTTTTAACCTTCGAACAAGATAAATTACGTGGCCGCTTGCACCGTTTGGTGGAAGAAATTTGGGCTACCGATGAAATTCGTA
>DAOORH010000009.1:0-20588 GCA_035389145.1 Cellvibrio sp. | reverse complement strand
CTATTTGAACAAATGATGGTGCCTTGGTCAATTTAGTTTTTCAACAGCATCGGCCAGAAGCGGACGCCAGGGTGTGCCTTAAAATCCTGCTAAACCCCTCCCAGCTAGCTCCGCCAATTACCGGCGCCTCACTGCATACCAATTGGAAGTCTTATAGCCAAGCGTTTGAGTGCGATTGCTAATTGCTCGCAATAAAACTGTAACATTGAGTCGTTATGCTCACCTCATTATCTGATTTCGTAATCAAAAATAAAGATTGATTACAAAAACGAGGGTCTGGCAGCAATGATTCAACTTCAAAATATTACCGTCCAGTACGGACAAATGATTGCGTTGCATCCAACTTCACTCACGTTTCAACAGGGACAGTTTTCAGTGTTGCTCGGTGCCTCTGGTGCAGGCAAATCAACAATGCTCCGTTGTCTTAACCTGATGCAAAAACCCACTAGCGGCAATATAAACATTGCAATGTTAGGTTCATTGTCGGACAAAAAAATATTGCAAGAGCATCGTCGGCGTACTGGCATGATATTCCAGCAGCATCAATTAATTGGTCGACTTTCTGTTTTGCAAAATGTGCTAATGGGTAGACTAGGTTATCACTCGACGCTTCGTACTCTTTTTCCTCTATCGAAGGAGGATCAATCTATTGGATTACACAGCCTTGACCGCGTTGGGCTACTTCACAAAGCACTCTCACGAGTGGATGAGTTAAGTGGCGGTCAGCAACAACGCGTGGGTATAGCTCGGGCATTAGCGCAGCGACCGGCACTTGTTTTGGCAGACGAGCCTGTGGCAAGCCTTGATCCAGCAACCGCCAACAAAGTCTTGGCGCTCTTACACCAGATATGCAAAGAAGACGGCATAACCGCTGTAGTCAGCCTACATCAAGTCGATCTCGCTAAACGCTATGCTGACCGAATCGTCGGTCTGGCTCATGGCAAGGTTGTGTTCGATGCAATACCAGCGGCTCTGACACAAACGCATGTAACTGAACTCTATGAACAAAAAGCGCAATTGAATTCAAACATTCCAAATATTACTCATAACCATTGTTTAACTTAAGAACTGAGGAGAAATAACCATGAAAAAGCTATTCGCTGTACTGGCTCTAATATCGTTTAGCCTCTTAGGTAGTGTCACATATGCCGCACCTAATCCTGACCCCGGCACATTAAAAGTTGCTCTCTTGCCTGATGAAAATGCATCAACCGTCATTAAAAATAATAAGCCTCTAGAGATGTATCTTGAAAAAGCTCTGGGCAAAAAGATTGAGCTTATTGTTACCACTGACTATTCATCAATGATTGAAGCAATGCGGTTCGGTCGTATTGATCTTGCATATTTTGGGCCCTTGTCTTATGTATTGGCCAAACAGAAAAGTGAGATTGAACCATTTGCAGCAATGCAACAAAAAGGCACAACAACTTATCAGTCAGTGCTAATTGTGAATAAGGCGGCGGGCATCAACAACATCACAGATATCAAGAAAAAAGCCGTTGCCTGGGGTGACAAGGCCTCTACATCCAGCCACCTGATCCCCAAATCAATGCTTGCTGATAAAGGATTATTTGCCGAAACGGATTACGAGGAGCATTTCGTAGGCGCTCACGATGCAGTGGCGATGGCAGTTCAGAATGGACACGCGCAGGCCGGTGGTCTGAGCAAGCCCATTTTCGAATCGCTCGTTCTGAGCGGCTTGATCGATCTAAACAAAGTGAAGGTCTTAGTGGAGTCAAAACCGTTTCCTCAGTACCCATGGACTATGCGCTCTAACTTAAAACCAGAGCTTAAAGAAAAAATTCGTGCTGCCTTCCTCGATTTGAAAGATCCGAACGTGTTGAAACCATTCAAGGCTGAAGGATTCGGGCCTGCAACAGATAAGGATTACGATGTCGTGCGTGATTTAGGTAGTTTGCTAAAGCTAGATTTTTCCAAGTTCTAATTTTTTGAGGTCTCTACAATGAATACGAACTTCGAAGCCATATTGTCAGAGCAGCGCCAAAGCTGGAATCGAGTAGTTAGGTATGTGATATTGATTTTAGCTATTGTCGTCGGATGTTGGTATTACGTTGGTCTATTTGATGGTGAGCGTTTAGGCGAAGGCGTGCCAAGTCTTGTTAGTCTCATTGGTGAGATGTTCCCTCCCAACTTTAGTGAGTGGAGAGCATGGGTCAAGCCAGTGCTCGATACCTTAGCCATGAGTATTGCTGGAACCGCCATCGCTGTGCTTTTGTCCGTGCCCTTGGGTATTTTGGCTGCACGCAATACCAGTCCACATCCAGCGGTCTATCAGGCTGCGCGTGCTCTGTTAAATGTGTTGAGATCTGTTCCTGAGCTTATTATGGGTATAGTTTTCGTGGCAGCTGTCGGCTTTGGTGCACTGCCGGGTGTGTTGGCATTAGGCCTGCACTCAATCGGCATGATCGCTAAGTTTTTTGCGGAAGCGATTGAGCATACAGATCAAGCACCAGTTGAAGCTGCGCAGGCCGCAGGTTGCAGCCCGCTACAAGTGATATTTCATGGCATTTTTCCGCAAGTATTACCGCAAATGGCCGACACCGCGATTTATCGGTGGGAATACAATTTTCGCGCCTCAACGGTGATGGGAATGGTCGGTGCCGGCGGTATAGGTTTCGAGTTGATAGGATCGCTGCGTCTTATGCAATACCAAGAAGTATCCGCGATATTGCTGGTCATTCTTGGGATGGTGACGCTAGTTGATACATTCAGTTCATTCTTGCGTCGCAAGTTCAAGTAGCTAACCCATATAAAAAATCCGGTATACACATGAAACAAAAAATAGTTCTTACCCACTGGGTTCATCCTGAAATTATCGATTATTTACAATCTGTTGCGGATGTCGTTCCCAACATGACCCGCGATACTATGTCGCGCGCAGAATTGCTGGAGAGAGCAAAGGATGCTGACGCACTGATGGTATTCATGCCTGACAGTATCGATGATGATTTTCTTGCGTCCTGCCCTAAATTGAAGATTGTAGGTGCAGCACTCAAAGGCTATGACAACTTTGATGTCGATGCTTGTACCCGCCGTGGTATTTGGTTCAGCATCGTGCCGGACCTTCTGACCATCCCAACGGCGGAGCTGACAATTGGATTGCTTCTTGGCCTGACTCGCCATCTGGCCGAGGGGGATCGCCGTATCCGAACTCACGGATTTAACGGGTGGAGACCGGAACTATACGGAACGGGTTTAACAGGACGCACACTCGGAATCATCGGTATGGGTGCGGTCGGGCGAGCGATTGCGAAGCGCCTATCGAGTTTTGATATGCGGGTGCTTTATTGCGATGACATCGCCTTGAATCAAGAGCAGGAAAAGGCCTGGAATGCACGACAGGTGAGTCTCGATGAATTATTAAGTAGCAGTGACTTTGTTGTACCTATGCTGCCAATGACGCCGCAAACTTTGCACTTATTGAATGCAGAAACAATTGGCACAATGCGCACAGGAAGCTACTTGATCAATGCGTGTCGTGGTTCAGTTGTCGATGAATTAGCTGTTGCCGAAGCACTTGAATCTGGAAAATTGGCGGGTTATGCGGCAGATGTTTTCGAATTGGAAGAGTGGATCCGTGTTGATAGGCCAACAGCTATTCCGCAGGAGTTACTGACCAATACAGCGCAAACATTTTTCACCCCACATTTGGGGTCTGCGGTCGACGACGTGCGTTTCGAAATCGAGCAACTAGCAGCCAATAATATCTTACAGGCACTGACCGGCCAAAGGCCATCCGATGCTATCAATAATCCAATTTTGGAAGGCGTTAATTGATCAATCTTGAACGCGTAGTTACTTTTCTGGCTGTCGTGAATCGGGGTGGCTTTCGTGAAGCAGCCAAGCACACAGGGCTCTCACAGTCAGCTGTGACTCAGCATGTTAGGCGCCTAGAAGAGTCGCTGAGTGTCAATCTGATTGTGCGAAACAACGCAGGTAGTACGCTCACAGAGGAAGGCAAAGTGTTTTTGCCTTATGCGGAAAACCTAGTGCGCACCGGATCCAGAGCGTGCGCATTATTCGACACAAATCGTCTTGTAATAGGCGCGAGCTCGAATATCGGCATCTATGTATTGCCACCGCACTTGAGGCGGTTCAAGAAAACAGCAACTTGCAATTTTGATGTAGTCATTGGCGATAATCTTACCATTGTGAAAAAACTGGAAAACTTTGAAGTCGATGTGGCCATTATGGAATGGTGGGATCAACGAGAGGGATTTGATGCATGCGTTTGGCGAAGTGAAGCACTAGCTGTGATTGTGCCGGTGGAGCATCCTTGGGCCAAATTGGCGAGTATTCCATTAGATTGGCTGAAGGGAGAGAAATTGCTGGGGGGAGAAACAAGTAGCGGCACAGGGCGTCTGTTACAGCATTTTTTCGGAAGCGTGGCAGATTCTATTGGTGTATCTATGCAGCTTGGAAGCACAGAGGCGGTTAAACGGGCAGTACAGGCAGGCTTGGGTATTTCATTGGTGATCTCTTCGTCTGTGGTCGATGAGTGCGAGAGTGGTCGACTAAGAAGCGTTAAAATTGAAGGGATCACCCCCTACAAAAATCTTTACGTTATTTGTCGTGGCAATATGCTTGAAAATACACCATCGGCACATTTCAAAAAATTTCTACTTCAGTAGATGGATGGTATGTTGTTTATGCCAACAGTTAGAAAGTGTGAAGTTTGCCGTGACATATCATGATTTTAAGTTGATGGTAGCATTTTATTCATTTGCGTTATTTCTCTAGAAGGTAGGCGTCTAAATACTAAGTTTTCTACCTTTAAAAGGCCATATCGAACATGCACTTTAATCTGCGGTATCAAGAGAAGATTATTTTTTGCGAACATCCGCTTTGGGCACATAACGGACCCCCAATTATTTCCAGTGAGTATTCTTCAATGAATGATGTAGCTTGCGCATAAAACTGTACGCAGCATTGAGCTCAATGAAATTTCTCGAAGGGTGACTTTTTTGGAATTGCAACTGACAGATGACCTTCCAATGGCTAATTATCGGTGAGTTTTTTGTGCTTACGAGATGGATGTGGGTGAGTTTAAAGTTATGTACGTTTTGATGTCAACTTTACTTTGTAACTAGTCGTACCGCGGATTTTTTGCGAAGACTCACTTCAACTTTATTATTTTGTCAATTACCTCGAATTACACGAAATTATTTTGGCCTGTGCAGAGGCGAAAATATTTACGCGACAATTTCTGCATCGCTCAGTATTTTAAAATACACGCACAACGCACCATAGGCATCATTAGCTGCACAGCTAATTTGTGTTTCTGAGAGCAGTGGATTGCTCCAGTCTGACATAGTCGTATGTTTTGATTTATAAAATTGCTGATTGAACAGAATGGCAACGGCGGCTCGTACACCTACTGTATTGCGATAACCTCGCCTTTTGAACATAGGGCATAGATCTACAAAGCTACGCGGGGAGACACCAAATTTTTTTAGCAGTAATTTACGATCTGATGCCAGATCAAAGCCGACTTTTTTAATGTCGTCTGCGGCTAACAAATACACCAAGGGGTTATGGCGCTCAACATTACTCAATTGGAAGATATACGCCCTATCCTGAGTTGCGAACTGCACGACATGTGGTCCCCCATTCACTGCGCCCTTCTCAAACACAGGCTTTGATTCAGTATCAAAGCCAACTAATTTTGCTGCCTTTATTTGCTTAACAGCCGTATCAAAATCTTCAGCTGTAACCGGAACAGTAATTTTATCTCGCTCTAAATAAGCAAAGTGCGGAAGCTGCTTGGTTTCTAAAATGGTAGGAATCGACTTTCGCATAGTATTTATAGTGGCTTCAAGGCGTTAAATTAAGAGAGCTAAATCATATCAAATTTGACGTAGCACCGTCGCAATTCAAAAAATCACATTGACATTGACAAACCATAAAAGCAGGCGATAGAAAACTATTGTTCAAATCAAACGCGAATCCGGCGTTGTCTATTTTGTGGCTCATTCGGCCAATCACATCCTTATATATCTTCGACATATTAACTCAAAGATCCAACACGCGACCAGTCGGCCAGCTCCATTTTTTATCAAAAGCTATCTAACAACGCACAACCCAACGAATAGAAATGTCGCCGCACCAAAGAAAATGAAAGCTTCATTTAGACTTTATTTGTATAAAAAATATTGCGTAATAACCTTTGTATAACTGAGTGAAAGATGGGTGTTTTTTAAATATACAATTTTGGACATGAATTATTAGCGATTAATAAGCTCATTATCTGCCGTGTATTTTTATTGGTCATTGCGCTCACCAGAGAATATATTCCTTTGAATATATTTTTAATTAATTAGACCTATGCAATTAAAAAAACACCCCACTTGAAATTAACGTTTATATACGTATAGTCAGTAGAAATTAGTAAGGAAAAAGACGCAAGCATCTCTTCCATCAAACAGAAAAGCAAAGTGACTGTTGCTTTTTCTTGTTTAAAACTAGCGATGCGTTTTTCTTAAAGCGGAGATTAAACTTTAAGCCTATGACAAACGATAATAATAAACTTGGGCTTTGGACATATGAACAAACTGCGACTTTTCTTGGATCAACTATTGAAAATCCAATTTCCGAGAGATCCGTCATGCGTTTGTGTAAAGCCGGAAAAATTCGCCGGATATATCCCATCCCTAAAAAACCAAGGATAGATCCACTTTCTGTCTACGAATACGTTGCTAGTTTGACATCCACCCCTTACGATAAACATGCACAGGATGGCGGGTACAAGACAGGAGCTTACCAATGGCAAAAATCTATACCCGCAAAAACTCGCCCTATTATTGGACGAGGTACAAAGATCCGACTGGAATCGACGTTAGATGCTCTCTTAAAATCCCGAAAAGCTCGGAATATAGAGAGATAGCGCAGCTTAAAGCATCTGAATTAGAGACTGATCACTGGCGCGCATGGAAAGAGGGCAAACTGGATAGACCGCAATTCACTTTTGAAGAGTTGATGATTGGCTGGATTAATGAGACTGACCCTGGGTCAGCCGACATATTCAACATCACAGCGTTAAAAAAGGTTTTTGGTGGCCGGATAATCAACGACATTGGTGGGAAAGATATAGCCGATTGCAAACGTCTTTGGCGTCAAGAGAAGCTAAAAAATAACACTATTCGTCGGAGGTTATCGACTTTCAGTTCAGCATTGTCTTATGCCAGATCAGAGTGGGAGTGGGACATCGAGAATCCCGTAAAAGGCAGACTCCCCCCGGAAGAGGAGTTTGAAGCAGATCATCTTACATATGAGCAAGCCCAAGCATTTGTAGATGCGCTGCAACGGCGGAGCGATCAACCTTTTAATGCGCCGCATCTTTTTGACTTTTTCATTTTAGCGATTCATACAGGCATGCGGAAAAGTGAAATTCTTGGCTGTAAGCTTTCTCAAATTGATTTCGATAATCAATGTATTCATTTGAAGAGAAGCGAGCAAAAAGGAAGGAAACGAACTGCTACGCCTTTGAATGCGGAGGCACTGAAGGCAATTCAACGGCGCCTTGAATATATTGCTAGCAATTATCCTGAAACTGTTTGGCTCTTTCCCAATCCAAAATCCAAGGGCAAGCTGAACATTAAGGATGTAAAAACTGCTTTCAATACATTGAGAAAGGAAGTTGGGTGCCCGAATGTTCGACCACATGACTTGCGCCACACGTTTGCTAGCTGGCTGGTACAACGGGGAAGATCGCTCTATGAAGTCTCAAAAGCTCTTAGACACGGATCTATGAAACCAACTCAGCGGTATGCGCATCTGGAGCTCGAACATTTGCGTCATACGCATGATGAAGTAGGATCAGTGCCGGTTGACTTTAAATTCAAAGAATCAACCGGAGAGCCTGCAGAGTTAGAGGCAAAAAGGCTTTGGCAGAAATCGCTGAAGAGTAAGAAAGAACAAGGATCGGTAACAGGTTCTGCACATAGTTCGCACACAGGTTTTTCAGTGCGCGAAACTAGGAGGCAGTTAAATGTAGCGGGCAATAAAAAACCCGCTAAATACAAGGACTTAGCGGGTTAGTATTTGGTGGAGCTAAGCGGGATCGAACCGCTGACCTCAACACTGCCAGTGTTGCGCTCTCCCAGCTGAGCTATAGCCCCAAGGTCTTGCTTGGGCTTCGTCCTGAAGCGGGGCGCATTGTATGCAGCCGCTTTGGGAGTGTCAAGGAAAAGATCCCTTGCCCTCCTTCCATTATTTCAGGCGAATCAAAAGGTTAACTATTGCGCTGGCGTAGCGGCTTCGGCCTGTTTGCGATAGTCGCTGGGGCTTAATCCGGTTACGCGCAGGAACTCTTTGTTGAAGTTGGATTTGGTGCTGAACCCAGCTTCCATCATTAAGGTGGTGATGGGCATATCGGGGTTATCCCGCAGCAGGGTTTGCGCGGCCTTAACGCGGCAATCGTTGAGGTATTGCGAGAAGCTGCCACCGTAGATTCGGTTAATAGCTTGGGAGATTTGTCGTGCAGGTATCACCAGAATTCGCCCAGCTTGCTCCAAGGTTACCCCGCCTTCGCGCTTGTAGAGTTCTCGCTCGGTGACAACGCGCTCCCATCGCTCGAAGATGTCGCGCGCTTCGGCATCGCTTATGGGCTTGGTTTTGGTGAGCCGCAAATCTTGCAGGGCGTGCATCCATTCCATTAGCGGGGCGCGGGTGATGACGAGGAATAAGGTTGCTGCGTGAAATAGTAAGAAGGCTCCGGCTCCGATCACTAAAGCCACAGAGTCGCGCAGTGCAACACCCATGTGCAGCTCCAACGCAATAGATAGCTCGATAATCAAATTGATCGTCATGATGGCAGCCACAACCATCAACCAGCGATAAGCGGCACTGGCGTATTGCGCTAAATGTTGCAGGCTTTGCTTGCCGCCCATTAGCAGCCTGAAGGTAAGGAGCAGGTAGACGGCAAAGCTAGCGATAATCAAATACTCCACCATCCATAACAGATGGGAGCGAGAAACCCATAGTACGGCCAGCAGAACCGCAGGTAACAAATGCAGGAGACAGCGAAAACTAATGACTCGCTCGCCTTCAACCAAACTGCGGTAGTAAAAGTACCCAGCAGGCCCTACCGTCATTGCAATGCTTGCCCTTAGCAACGAAGCCAAGTCCCAGCCAAAACCTAGTGCGAACACCGCTAAAAAATTCTGGGTAGCGCAGATCAGATAATTGATGCCTAACAAACGCGCTGGTAGCACCTGTAATTTTTTGGACGTCAAAAAACCTAAGGCTAATAGCAGGCAAATAATCCCTGAGGATAAAAAGATATGGTTAATGCTTTGCTGCATTCCGATTCCTTAAGATTGCAATAACGAGCTGTTTGAATATTTATTGTTCATTTTTGAGCGAGTTTAGCGGTTTTAATGTCCTCAATCGCGCTTGAGGTCGTTCGCAGTGCTTATTGTTTGCAAAATCTGGCTTCCGTCATTCACTTTATCAGGAAGCTTGAGATGAAATTTAGCCACTTATTAATCCCCTTCGCTCTCCCCGCAATATTTGCTTTACATGCTGAAGCAGCCGACTCTACTTTAAAAGCTGGCCAAGCCAACAGGGGAAGCCTGCTCATTCGCAATGTCCATATTGTCACGGCCAACGCCCAAGTGAGCAAGCAGCCCGTCAACTTGCTTATTGAGCAAGAGCGCATTCGCGCTATCGGCTCGCAAGAATTTAGCGCCGAGCAGGTCATTGATGGCAAGGGACAATATTTGATTCCTGGCTTGATTGATGCCCATGTTCACTTGCGCGATATACCCGGGTTGATGTTGCCCGACAACGAGCGCGAAAACTCAAAAATCTACAAAGATGCTGTTGCCCAAATTCCCAAAAGCTACCTCTACGCCGGTTTCACTACCTTACTGGACTTGGCCAATACGGGGGAAGCTATGGCTAAATGGAATAGCCAACCGCTCGCTCCGCAGGCCTATTTTTGCGCGCCACTGATGATTCCTCACGGCTATCCTCTCGCCAACTTGCCCGAGGCTGTTCAGAATTCCCCCGAAGTGACTCGCCATTATTTGCATGATCGACACTCGCACGATGCAATACCGATTGCGGACGCCGACCAACATACGCCAGCGAAACTCGTAGCGGCCGGCAAAAAGGATGGCGCGCGCTGCATCAAAGTATTTTACGAAAAAGGGTTCGGCAAGATGAAAAATTTGCCTGTTCCTAGCGAGACAATAATACGCGAGCTAGTTGCCACGGCACACAAACACAACTTGCCTGTGTTTTTACACGGCAATTCGCGAGAATCTTACGAGTTCGCACTCAACACAGGTGTAGATATGCTCGTTCATGGAATGTGGATTGCCGATGCAAAAACCACCAACGCAGAACTAACCCAGATTGCGAATCGATTAATCAAAGCCAAGATCGCTGTAGAGCCTACCATTCAGGTTATTTACGGCGAGCAGGAATTATTCAACCCTACTTTTCTTCAGCAGCCCGCTGTTAAGCATGTGATGCCAGCATCACTGATTAATTGGTATCAATCAGATGCGGGGCAATGGATGAAACACGAGATGAGCGGTTATTTTAAAAATGCTGCATCAATGACTGCCGAGCAACAATACCAACAAGTGAAAGCGGTTTACCAACCTATGATTCAACGCGCCAACTTTGTCAGCAACGCATTGAGTAAATCAAAAGATTTATTAGTTTTTGGTAGCGATACACCTAGCGGCCCGTTTTACACACAGTTTCCGGGAATTAATGGCCGCGAAGAAATGAATCGCTGGGTAGAGATGGGAATTTCACTTACGGACTTATTTAAAGCCATGACGATTAGCAACGCGCAACGCATGGGGTTAAGCGATGAGATTGGTAGCATCGAAAAAAACAAAGTGGCGAACTTGTTATTGCTTAGCAAAAATCCGCTAGAAGACATAACGGCTTACGATTCGATTAATTGGGTAATACTGAAGGGAAAACCTATAGCCCGCGAACAATTATCTGCTGTCAAACATTAAATCTCGCTCAAAAAAAATGGCGACTTATTAGTCGCCATTTTGTATTTCGTACAATTTTATTCTTGCGGTGCTTCGTCTTGAACACCTAACTTGGCGTAAATCTTATCCAAGTCCTTTTGCTTGTTCTTACCAAAACCACCCAAGGCATTTACCGCATGACGCAAGCGGGCACGGCTCAAATCGGGACCGATGATCTGCATAGAATCCACAACAGAGAAAGACGCTGTAGTGCCAGCAATAGCAACGAAGATTGGCGCGAGCGCATCTTTGAGCTTAATGCCCATTTGATCAGCAAGCAGTTTTAGTTCGTTGAAAATATTATCGCGCTCCCAGAAGCGCAGGGCTTCCATACGCCATAACGCGAACTGCAAATACTCTTTTTGTTTTTCGATATCGAGCTTGTTAGCGGCGAAGCTGGCTTCGTTCACGTTCAACATGCCGGATACCAAAAAGCCTGCGAGCGGTGCAAAATCGCTCAGGGTATTCATGCGCGATTGTGCGTGTGGCAAAGCTTGCATCAGGGTTTCTTTGTTGAATGCCCAGTTGTGCAAACGCTCTGCAAGTTGTTCGATGGTGAAGTTCTCGCGAATCCACAAGCTGTTTAACCAGCTGAGTTTTTCTACGTCGAATATCGGGCCGCCGAGTGACACGCGGTTTAAATCGAAGTGTTCCTGCATTTCTGCCAGTGTGAATTTTTCGCGCTCGTCTGGCATTGACCAGCCCATGCGGCCGAGGTAATTCAACATGGCTTCGGGCAAGTAACCCATGCGTTTGTAGTAAAGAATGCTGGTGGGGTTTTTGCGTTTGCTGAGCTTGGATTTATCGGGGTTGCGCAGCAGCGGCAAGTGACAAAGTACGGGGGCTTTCCAACCAAAATATTCATACAGTTTGAGATGCTTGGGCGCGGAGTTGATCCACTCTTCGCCGCGAATCACGTGGGTGATTTCCATCAGGTGATCGTCAACCACGTTGGCCAAATGGTAGGTGGGCATGCCGTCGCCTTTCAGCAAGACTTGCATGTCTACGTGCGACCATTCAATTTCAATTTTGCCGCGCAACATATCGTCGATAACGCATACGCCTTCCGATGGGATTTTCATGCGGATTACATAAGGCTCGCCCGCTGCTAAACGGCGTTGAACCTCATCTTCTGGAATCAATAAACCGCGACCATCGTATTGCGGCGTTTCGCCTTTGGCGATTTGCTCGCGGCGCATGTCGTCCAGCTCTTCTGAAGTCGCGAAGCAATAAAAGGCGTGGCCTTTTTCAATCAATTCTTCAGCGTATTGGCGATACATTCCCATGCGCTCGCTTTGGCGATAAGGACCGTGCGGGCCGCCAACGTCCGGGCCTTCGTCCCACTCCAAACCTAACCAGCGCAGGCTATCCAAAATCGCTTGTTCAGATTCTGGCGTGCTGCGGGTTTGGTCGGTGTCTTCAATGCGCAACAGGAATTGGCCGCCGTGTTGGCGAGCAAAGCAGAGGTTGAAGAGCGCGATGTAAGCGGTGCCTACGTGCGGGTCGCCAGTGGGCGATGGGGCGATACGGGTACGAACGGTCATGATGCGGCCTGTTATATCAACAAAGGGAACTGGATGAAAAGGCAGACATTATACGCGGTAAAGGCGGGTTTTGTGCAGCGGCTAAGTGCTATTGCGCGAGCCCATTCATCCTTGAATAACGCAATACAACTCGAGGCTCATAAAGTTACCGGCTAAGAATAGACAGTAACTTTGTACATATTTTTAAACAAACATACCCAATCGACGACGTGACGCAATCAATCCCAATAAACCTAAGCCAATCAAAACTAAACCACTCGGCTCAGGCACGTTTGTTCCTCCATTACCACTTGGCTGATAGTTTGGGTTGGTTTCGAAATTGTAACCCCACCAGTCGTAGAATGCAGAGCCGTAGGGATCATAGTAGCTGCCACCATAGGAGAACGTGAGTTGATTCGTGTCTGTGGTTTCAAGCCACGACCAGCCCCACTTCGAATTTTTCTGAAAAGGGGTACCGGAAGGAACCGAAAATTGTTGACTGAGCAAATCGGGAAATGTGATCTCCACCTTAAATACGTCCTGATAGACCGCGCCACCGGTGTAGGAATAGACCCGCCCCAAGTCATCGGCATCGAGTTCAAGAACGTACCAAGAAGTCGATACCTCATAGCCTGCGCCTACGATCCCCGTCACCGTTTCCAAATAATTGGTCGGAGCATACGACAGGGTAGCGGTGAAAGCTTGGCCAGTGAGCGACGTGGCATAGCTGCTGGTCGTCAGACAGAGGACGAAGAGACTAGCAACATATTTAATAATCTTCATAAAAATTTCCTTAATAATGAATAACGATATTTAAAAATAAGTAAGCCTGCCAAACTCAATTCGCCACACTTCACTTGATATGAAAATTACGGTAATCGCTCTAAAGACACAATCCCGCGAACACGGGGTATCTTTCGCTATGAATTTTGGTAAAGTCACTGATTGATATTTACACCAAAAAAGGAAGCACGATGCTTTCAGTTTATAAAAGACCGGCATATGCACAACTACTCTTACTGCTAGTCAGTTTGATATTGGGAAGTATTGCAATGTGGTTTTTTATGCAGCAGCCTTGGCTGGGCGTAACGCTCGAGGTTATTGACAAAGACATTCGCATTATTCATGTTGATGATTCACTGGCAGCTCAAGTGCCGACTGGAGTGACGCTTCAAAGAATTGCTTCACTCAAAGGTGAGTCACTTGAGCTAATACCTACCGACTTATCCAAAGAGTCTGATTTTTGCGATACCTATACCGAGCTTGCTATTTTTTTTGCGCGGCAAACAATTCTCTCCAATCTGCTCAAGGAAGACAGCATAGCCTTAATATGGACTGATAAGAGTGGCAAGGAAGGCAAAGCAATTATTGCAGTAAAACAGCGAACACTTTCAGACTTACCTATCGCTTTTCTATTTCAAACATTTGTTGCAGTAGCAGGCTTTTTACTTTCAACGTGGATTTTTTTGTTGCGCCCAAGCGATTTAGGTGCTCGGTTATTTATGTTAGCGGGGTTAATGTACCCCATCACCGTGTTCGCGAATGCCATACCGGGTGATCGTGAGCTAGCAATACCCGGCGAGCTCTTTCGCCTACTGTCATCCATCAATCACGCCAGTGGTATTTTGTGCGGCTGCGCGTTAATTGCATTGTTTTTATCTTATCCCTGCAAACTTGTTCGTACTCGAACACTATTTTTGCTACCTCTATTTTATGGTACGTGGACACTATGTGATGTATTTTGGTTGGCACCAAATCAAACTTGGGGCAGTCGAATTCCAAGCATGCTACAAATGCTCTCCATTATTTTACTCGCTGTTATTCAGTGGCAAAAAACCAAAGGTCAGCCACTAGAACGCGCAGCATTGCGTTGGTTTATTTTGGCAGGACTCGTCGGTAGCGTTCTATTTATCCTTTATATTTTCCGGTTCAACTTACCGGAGTTCATTCCAATACCACCTAGAGAAATTCTTGTTGTTGAATTTTTATTGATGTGGGTTGGTATTGCCATGGGCTTAAGACGTTATCACTTATATGATTTAGACGAGTGGAGTTATCGCGGTTTACTATGGGTAGCGGGCGCAGCAGCCATTATCGTGTTTGATGCATTATTGGCGTACTTGGGGGCAACTCAGGTGGCATCACTCAGTTTGAGTTTACTCATCAGCGGCTGGCTCTATTTTCCTTTTCGTCAATGGTTGTGGCAGAAAATTGTACGCAGGCCAACCACAAGCTATGAAACTTTACTGCCCGAGCTTTCCATTATTGCCTTTACGGTTTCTGCGTCAGAACAACAAATACGCTGGGAATCATTATTGCGAAAATTATTCGATCCCCTAGAAATAAAAATATGCACTAGTGCCGAAAGCGGCAGCCATTTACAAGAAGAAGGCTTAGCCTTGCAAATTCCCGCCTGCGAAAAATTGCCCAGCTTTTTAATGCGCTACGCCGGCCGTGGTTCGCGCCTATTTTCGACTCGCGATGCTGAATTAGTAACGTCATTGAGTGATCTACTTGCCAATGTGATGAGTGGGCGCTCAAGCTATGAGCAAGGCGTAGAAGAAGAACGCATGCGTATTGGGCGTGATTTACATGACAATATTGGCGCGCGTTTATTGAAATTAATTCATCAATTACGTGGCACACCGAGTGTTGAAGTTGCACGCGATGCTATGAAAGATTTGCGCACATCAATTGCAGCCTTAGACGCGCAACCCGTTCCACTCGTTAATGCACTTGCCGATTGGCGCGCAGAAGCTGACGGACGTTGCGAAGCCGCAGGCTGCAAGTTGCAGTGGCATCAAACGTCAAACCTACCTACACAAGAATTAATACCGCGCAACAAAGCGTCACTTGAATCAGTTATGCGCGAGATTATTACTAACGCGCTAAAACATGCTGCGGCTAAAAATATTAAAGCCGTTATCGAAACAGAAAATAATTCCCTGCACATCACCATTGAAAATGATGGTCAGATTGCTGAGCTAAGTACATGGAAAGACGGCTACGGCCTGCGTAACCTGCGTGGGCGAATCGCTGAGTTAGGTGGCAACCTTAACATTTCTGCAAGCAGCCAATCAGTTCAAATGCAAATACGAGTTCCCCTATGATGAAAATTGCATTAATTCTTGAAGATATGCCTGAGTCACAAGAAATGCTCCGCGAAGTAGCACAAACGGCATTCCCCAATATTAAAGTCTATTGCGTGGCTGATATTGCAAGCGGCATGGACATGCTTAATCGTTACCATTTTGATTTAGCATTAATTGATTTGTCATTGCCGGATGGCAGTGGCACAAGCGTAGTGCAAGCATTAAGCGCACGCTTTCCACGCTGTATGATTGTGGTTGCGACCTTATTTGACGATGACGATCATTTATTCCCAGCACTGCGCGCAGGAGCACAAGGTTATTTACTGAAAGATGAAGCGCCGGAAGAATTAGTTAAACAATTGCGTGGGATCAATGAAGGGCACCCGCCACTCTCACCTTCAATAGCGCGCCGCTTATTGAGTCACTTTCGCGTAGAACCTGAAAAACCGACTAAAGAAGAAACGCAACTTACTCCGCGTGAGCGTGAAGTATTGAGCGCGCTCGCACGCGGCATCACGATTGCGAATATTGGTGAAGAATTAGGAATATCGCGCTATACAGTAGGTGATCACGTAAAAAATATTTATCGAAAATTGAATATTACATCGCGCGCTGAAGCGGCACTACAAGCTAAAAATATGGGATTACTTATCTGAAGGGAATCGTCGGCAACTGCTCCTACGTTGCTCTACATCCTGCATCAATGCAATCGTCACCCTCGCATAGCGAGAGCGACGATTAAATAGATACACTAAGGAAGCACATCAATATCGGTAAAAGTACCACTCACTGTAGTAATACCTCCTGCTGCTGTACCTGTTGCTTGGAAAGTTCCAGACATTTTTAATGCTGCATTTTTTGTTATAACAACACTGCCACTCGTTGCTTGAAACATCGCCGATGAGCTAACAATATAAGCGAGAGCATTGTTCGAACCATCAAGCACGTATGTTCCGGGCACGCCTCCTGTTAAATTAATTTCAAATATTGTGCTTGCTGACGCGTTTCTCGCCATTATGGTTTTGTATTGCGTGGTATAAGATGCCGAAGTCGCTGTTTTTGTAACTGTGCCACCATTTTCTTTCCATGAAAATCCTGTAGTTATTACAGGCGCTTTTGTAGTAATGGTGCCATCTGCCGTAAAGCTTCCCTTACTAGTACCCGTAGCATCTAAAACCACAAAATGAACTTTACTTAAACTTAAAACATAACTTTCACCGGTAATACTCACAATCGTTACTGTGCCCGAATTTGCATTCCAAACACCTGCGCTATCTACATAACTCGCGGCTGCGCCTTTATGTGCAGCATAGTCATAACCATCTTCCAGTTTTACGCTAGCACCAACAACTGCTGGTACAAAAAAATCGATACCCAGTTTACGGCGATTAGGTGCGACACCTTCATTTATTTCAAAATTCACTTGGCCCGTGTAGGGTGTTGCCAAACAATCTTGCGTAAGTGGAACAGTAGGATTCAAAGCATTAGATGTATTAGCAGAAATAACAACACTGCAAGCTCCGTCTACAACATCAATGGGGGAGACTTTTTTAGGAAGAGAACTCATATTTCCGTCTTTTAGCAACGCTAACAAATCAGCGTAACTTTTCAAACTATTTGATAACGCAATCGCAGCCTGAAGTTGATCCAATAATTGATCCCACACATCACCGATAATGAACGCTGTGTTAAATGGATTAAAGACCCCCTGAGGTAAGGTGTAACCATTTGCCAGCATAGCGGCGTAGAAATTTGTTTGCGCTAAGGAAAGTACACTCTCTAACAATTGCCAATTATTACTGGCGAACCAAACCGAAGGATCAAGAGTACTTGCGTTAGCAATAATAAGATCAGTTAAAGGAGTAATATTAATAACTCCCGCCGCTAGTGCATAACTATGAAGCGTGATATTCGATCCAGTCACTTTTAGCGCACAAGGTAAAGCGTTTGCACTGACCTCTCCGCTAAAAGCACCTTGTGCATCTGTAGTTACATTTAGCGAAAAACCTGAACCATTCGCACACTTAGCTACAACTGGCGCATTAGCAATTGGAGCACCTACAGCGGCTACGCCACTTAGCATTATATTCGCTTGGCTACTACTTGAAGAGGATGAAGAAACAGAAGACGATAGACTACTTGAGCTAACCGCTGAACTTGATGAGCTAGAAGAGCTTAAACTTGCTGGTGACGATGAACTAACAATACTGCTACTGCTACTGCTACTGCTACTGCTACTGCTAGCAGCATCTTCTTTTTTACTATCGCCCCCTCCACAACCCACTAAAAGAAAAACACTGACTAAACCTGCAAAACCTATAGCTTTATTTAGCATACTTGTACCTATCCCAGTAATAAAAGCACCATATCCTTAAGTAGAATACGAGTGGATTAGAAGAAAATTAACCGTCTCTACACGCCAAAAAATATTTGTGGCATGCTCAAACTCTAAGACCGTCACCCCTAAACCACAATCCCGCGAACGCGGGGGCCTTTATTCTAGTGCAGGCATTAAACCCACCATACTCCGCTAAGCACCTAGCAGCGGCAGATGCTTAACACGATGATAATTTAGCGATAAAGCAATGCAATGCTTTAAAGGTGCGAGCGGGATTTCATCGTGAAGATTAAACACAAGCGCACGACCACCTTGATAGGAAAAGCTATCGCCATAAATTTCTTTAAAGGTTTCCACCAGCGTAGTTTTGCAGTTGAAATAAACGAACAAATTATCTGGCGATGACGCCTTCCAATTGATACGAACCGCGCTACCGCCTTTTGCGACATAAGCGGGTTCGCCCCATTTTAAACATTCTTTTAGCACGCCGATGTTTTGATCTTGCGCAGCAACTTCATAAATCAGCTTGCGCAAGCTCAATAATTTTTTGCGAATAGCGGGCGGATAAGATTCAAAGACATCGGCAACAGCTTGATCGACAATTTTGTTAATTTGATCTCTCCACCTTTTTAAAACTACCCGCTCACACCTATAAACCTATTAAAACGCTACACCAAACCTTTACCACCGAGCGGTGTTGCCAGCTGATGCTCCATTCCCACAATTAAAGGCCGTGCGCGGCCAATTAATTCGCGCACGGCTGGGTCTGTTAACGAAGCTTGATGTGACGATTGATCAGCCCATACTTCAGTGATGAGAATTTTGTCGGCATCCGCAATGGCGCGCTGCACAATATAAATTTCACAACCACTTAAGTGACTCACCAAGCGTGATGCTTCTAACATCATATCCGCTAACTCTGCGCCCTTACCTGCTTGCGCAGTAAGCGCGCCTTGCATTCCAAATTTCATAATTTTTTCCATTGGCATTGTGAAACACTAAAGTACTAAAAATTTAACAACTAGTATGGTGCCAGAGATTCGTCCCAAAAAGTCGCTTCAATTTTGTGGCCATCTAAATCGCGCACAAAGCAACCGTAATAGGCATCGCTGTACAACGGCCTTGGGCCAGGTGGGCCATCGCAGGTTGCACCGGCGGCTATAGCGGCATCGTAAAATGCATGTACTTGTGCTTTAGAGTTTGCAACAAAACCAATATGAAAACCATTGCCTAGGGTGGCTGGGTTTCCGTCAATTGGAGTTTGCACCCAAAACTCTGGAAATTGTTTTCCGTAACACATAGCACCAGGGTATTCCATAAAAACGCGAATACCTAAAGTTGATAATACGCGGGTATAAAACGCACAGGCTTGCTCATATTGGTTGGTACCAATGGATAAGTGCGAAATAATTGAGGGATTTTCGTTACTCATTGTCGGCTCCTTAAAAATGTAATTTTATTGAACAATTAGATGATTGCTTTCATCAAACACCCACACTTCTTCATGATCCACTTCAAACAAATGCCCATCGGGATCGCGAAAATAACCTGCAGTACCCCATTGGGTTTTGGTGGCGGGTTTTACCAAGGTGCCACCCGCTTCCACAGCGCGCGCTAATGTCAGTGCAACTTCATCCGCAGTGTGCACCAAATGTATTAACGCCATACCAGAGAAGCCGGAACCTTGCGGGCTTGGCTCTAGTGCATCTTTCGCAAGATCGTCTCTGGAAATTAACGCAAGGGCAAAACCACCTAAATCAAATTTTACAAAACCTGCGTGACTGCTGGGCGCGCGCTGCCAACCTAGGGCTTCGTAAAACGCAGCAGATTTTGCAACGTCATTCACCCCCAACAAAATGATATGAAGGCGCTGTTTTAGTTGCGGTGATGCTTGAGTCATGGTTTTTTCATCCTTAGTTAATGTTGCTTTTTGAGTCGCAGTTTTATTGTCTGCCGCAAAAACGGTGAGTGTAACCATTAATAAATAAAGTGTTAGTAAGGTTTTTAGCATTAAGCGGCTCTCGCATAATTAATCAGCGCTTGGGTTTGCATAGCGGCATCTTTAATTTGGTTTTCACCAATTATTTTTCGCCATACAAAACCCAGCACCCCCCAAATTTGTACATCCATATGAATATGTGTGGTGTCACCAACGCGCACATATTTATGCACAGTGCGCATTTTTGCGAGGGGTAAGTGTGCAACATCAATTACTTCAAATGGCCACATTTTTTCGATAGTGATTTTTACGGCGGGGCCACCTTTAGGTTTAAGCATAAATACACCGCCGATTTTGGCTTCACCTATAAGTTGCGTATGCTCAATGCCGCTGTCCCATTTATGCCACGCATTAAAATCGGTAATAGCGCGGTAAAGATTTTCGGCGGGAACATCAGTTGTTGTTTGAAAATTTGCTTGCCACATACATTCACTCCTTATAAATCATCAATAGGGTAAAGACACCTGTACTTTAAGGCCTAGGTAGAATACTTACCCTTACCGCCAAAACCTGTCAGTAGGCTTGTCACCCAATCCGTGTACTTTTGATAGCCGCCAATCAAAGGATATTAGGGAGGCTTCAGCACTACCTGCGGGTTGTCATGCGCCAACTGAA
>DAOORH010000008.1:9302-21071 GCA_035389145.1 Cellvibrio sp. | reverse complement strand
AAGCAATTGCGAATGGAACAGTTCTGAGCCACCTGCGCTCGGTGATTTTTTGCACCGAAGATGCAGTCTCAGCACGCGACGTTGGCGCCGCGCTAAAGAACCTCGCTCACACGCTGTTACACATGGTTGAGCGAACGGATACTGAACGCTTTGTGCGCGTGCGCAATCAGCAGGTGATGATGCAAGTGTTGCAAATGCCGGGCGCCGAAAAGCTCACGGGTTTTGTAATCCCCAAGGCCACCCGCCACAACTTTGAAAGTTATTTTTGCCAAGTGCAAAACACCAACCATCTGCTAATGCCAACCTTGGAAACCGCCGATGTGTTCGATGAAGCCGAAATGAAAATGTTTCGCCAAGCTTTAGACAAGCCACACGTGCGCGACCGCATTCTCGCGCTGCGCATTGGCGGCAATGATTTGTTGTCGTTACTCGGCATTCGCCGCCCAGACAATATGACCATCTACCGCACGCCGCTTGGCCTAGTGATTGCGCGCTTAGTGACAATCTTCCGCCCCTACGGCTTCTCGCTCACCGCGCCCGTGTTTGAATATTTGGATAATCCCACACTACTCGACCAAGAAGTCAGCGAAGATTTAGCGCACGGCTTAGTGGGTAAAACCGCGATTCACCCCACGCAAATCGAATCCATTGAAAAGCACTATCGCGTGTGCGAAAAAGATATAGAGATGGCGCTGCGTATTATTGATAAAGACAGCCCCGCCGTATTCAAAATGCACAACTCCATGTGCGAAGTCGCCACCCACCGTTCATGGGCGCTGCACGTAGTCGCGCAAGCGCGCGTATTCGGCACCCGTAAAAAAACTGAGGTGAATGAATTACATAATCACAGCGGATTGAAGCAACCGACGTACTCTTAAATAAAAACTTTGTATACAAGATAATCTTCTTAAGCGAGCACCGATTTATGATCCGAAACCCTAGAGTCATGGATGACGACAGGGAGCCACAAGGATGTGTTTATGCGTTTTCGGATCATAAAGCGGTGCTTGCGATGCGATAAATTATTTGCGTAAAACTCTCTAAATAATCACAAGGAATTTCACCATGGCCACACTCGCTCGCGGACAAAAAACCAAACTAGCCGATATAGGTTGCTCGGGGCCATTTCCGTTGGTGTTGCAAGTCGCCGCTGCTGGAATGGAAATCGATATTGCCTGTTTTGGTTTGGATGCCAACGACAAATTATCTGACGATCGCTACATGGTGTTCTTCAACCAAACCGCTTGCCCTGGTGATGCTGTCACGCTCTCCATCGCCGCAGATCAATCCACGTTCAATATTAATCTCGCAGGCCTGCCCAGCAGTATTCAAAAACTCGTATTCACCGCGTCCATCACCGGTGCGGGCAGTATGCGCTCCATTGGCGCGAGCAATTTACGTTTAGGCGATGCAACATTTGCATTCAGCGGCAACGATTTCCAAGACGAAAAAGCCATCATTGTTGGCGAGATGTATCAGCGCGATAATCAATGGCGTTTTGGCGCAGTAGGTCAAGGTTTTAACGGTGGATTGTCTGCACTCTTAACGCATTTTGGTGGCACAGAAGCAGCACCAACTAACACTCCCACACCAGCACCAGCACCAGCACCAGCACCAGCACCAGCACCAGAATCAAGCGTACAAGAGCCGAAAAAAGTATCCCTCTCTAAAGTTACCCTCGCCAAACGCGGCGACAAAGTGTCGCTGGAGAAAAAAGGCAATCAAGGTTTTGGCCGTATAGTAGTCAACCTCAATTGGAACCAAGCCGCACTGCCAAATAGCCAACCCGCAGCCCCCAGCTTTTTAACAAAAATTATGGGCGCAGGCGGAAAACCGCGTTCAAACGGAATCGATTTGGATTTAGGTTGCATGTTTGAATTGGCCGATGGCCGCCGAGGCATAGTGCAAGCACTGGGCGATTGTTGGGGCAGTTTTAATCACCCACCCTTTGTGCATTTAGACAGCGACGATCGCTCCGGCAATAATGTGAACGGCGAAAATATTTTCATCAATGGCGATGAATTATCTCAAATCAAACGCCTACTGATTTTCACTTTCATTTACGAAGGCGTCGCCAACTGGACGCACACCAACGGTGTAGTCACCATCACCACACCCAACCAATCCCCCGTAGAAGTAAAACTCGATAACGGCACCAACGCCTTGATGTGCGCCATCGCTATGATTGAAAACAACGGCGGCAATTTGCAAATAACAAAAGTGGTGGAATATTTTGAGGGTACTCGCCAAAAAATGGCGCATGAAATGATGAATGATCGTTTTGGTTTTGGATTGAACTTTAAACCGGGATCGAAGGGTTAAGGCAGATTGGATTCCTGTTGTTATTTAAATGTTTAGTTAAATTTAAATAACAACAGAAACGCCCCCACACGCTGAAAACGTTTCAATAAAAATATCCTCCTTGATTGTGCAGTAAATTAATTACTCAACATTCACACCAAGCAATGCCAGCACTTCTTTACTGACAAAACCATCTGCAATCATTCCCTCTTGATGTTGAAACTCACTTATAGCACGGCGCATACCTGGCCCGAGGATGCCGTCTGGTGTGCCGACGTTAAAACCTTTTTGATTAAGTATTTCTTGCAATGCTATTACTTGATCGCGACGCAAGCGCGGCGCATCTGTGGGTGGTGGCTGCATTAATTTTTCACCGCCAGCAATTCGGTCTGCAAGGTGGCCTACGGCAAGCGCATAAAATTCAGAGCGATTCCAACGCATAATCACGTTGAAATTTTGGTACACCAAAAACGCAGGGCCTTGATAGCCTGCAGGCACCAATAACGACGCTTGTTCATCGGTTTGCGGCAGCGGTTTATTATCCGCAGTCTTTACGCCAAGCTTGCTCCATTCCAAAAGCGATTTAGTATTTTTTAAACCCGCTTCAAGAAAGGGGAAATCACTCTGCAGTTTAACTTCACGACCCCAGCTATTATTCGCTTGCCAACCTAAACCCTGTAAAAATTTTGCCGCAGAGGCCATAGCGTCTGGCGTGCTGTTCCACAAGTCGCGTTTGTTGTCGCCATCGTAATCCAGCGCATATTTTAAAAAGGCCGACGGCATAAATTGCACATGCCCCATAGCACCCGCCCAAGAGCCGATCATTTTATCTGGCGCAATTGCACCTTCATCCAAAACACGCAAAGCTGCTATTAATTCAGTGGTAAAAAAAGTGCTTCGGCGTTTATCGCACGCCAAACTGGCGAGCGAATTTACCACGGGAATATTGCCAAAATTACTGCCGAAATTTGTTTCAAGCCCCCAAAAAGACAACAAATAATTAGCAGGCACGCCATATTGTTTTGCAACACGATCCAATAATTCACGGTGCTTTATAAATAGAGCTTGGCCTTGCTGAATGCGTTGATCGGTAACGCGACGATTAAAATAATCAGCAAAGGTGGTAGAAAATTCTGGCTGTTGACGATCCAACTCTAGCACGCGGGTATTGAGGCGAGCCTTGAGCAAACTATTATTGATGGTATTGGCAGAAATGCCTGCTGACCTGGCTTTTTCTGAGAAGGTGTTAACGCACACAGAAAATTCCGCTTCGGTAACTAGGGGCGTGGCTTGCACAGGTTGAGCATTCGTATTTTTAATTTCAGTAGCATTTGTGTCGGCAGGTTTTGTTGCTGTAGGTGTTGCCGCTGTAGGTGTTACTGGAGATGCAGCATGCGCAGACCCCGTAGATTGCGCACAGGAGGCAAATATCGCACAACAAACAAAAGGCAAAAGATTACGTAGGGGATTCATAACAACTCCGAAGAATGAAAAGCAAATATCTTTTGCCAGATTTTTTCACATTAATTTAATCGAGACTTTAGTTAACTACAATTAGCCTCAACCGCGACGCGCCGCTGTGTATTTAGTGCGTTCCTAATGTTATCAGGCACAGAGAAAATAAACCTAAATTAGCCAACAAGCCCACCATAAAAAAATAACTTCTTGGGCTAGGATTTTTTTCGGTGGCGATTAGATAATAAAGTGTCATATGAATAATACGAGCGGCGACAAAGGCCCATATAAACACAGCCGCCCAATAGGGATTAACACCAATGAATAGGGCAAAAAAACAAGTTCCTAACATTGCTGGAATATTTTCGAGTGTGTTCATGAAGGTTCTATTCGATCTAAACACAAAGGACTCGTGCCCTAAGGACAAATCTATTTTTCCTGGAACTGCGCCTTTTTGAGTACCTTTTACTGCAGTTGCTATAGCCCACTGAACAAAGAGCAACAAGATAATAAAGGCAACTCCCCATAAAGATGATAAATAAACATCACTTACAATCATAAATACCCCTAAATTATCTATAAAAAAAGGCAACACTCAGCCACTTAAAAAAAGCGTACAAATTTATACACAACTAAAAAACTAGCAAATTTAAGCTGCTGCTACCGTACGCCAACGAACTCTTGCCGCTATGCCATGAGTTATCCCAAATACTAGGTTGACGGAGGAATGGGCGCTGTAAATATTCTAAGCCCACCTTGACGCCTTTTAGCCCGATCGTATTATACTGTATTTAAATACAGTAGTTGTGCAACATCATGAACTCCACTCCCACAGATAACAATGACGCCGCTCTCGAGCGACTACTCAATCGCACCGACATATGGAGGGGCGATTCGAGACTCTTTTTACCTCAAATCGCCCTAGACAGTGGCTATACCGATATCAATGCCTCATTAGTTAACAATGGATGGCCAACGCGCAGCTTGGTTGAGGTTTGCCAAAAAGGCTTCCAACAGCAGGAATTGATCTTGTTTGCGCCGATACTGGCAGCGGGTACGGGCTATATAGTGTTGCTCAACCCGCCGACCCTTCCCTTTTGCCAAGCACTCATTCAGGCGGGCATAAACCTTGAACGCGTTATTGTCGTTCAAGTGGGTAACAAGGCTGACTTTCTGGCGAGCTTTGTTGAGCTGGCGCGCACTGAATCCTGCGAGGTACTACTAGCTTGGCAGCAACATCAAACCTTTAGCTACACCGAGTTACGCAAGTGCTCATTAGCCACCAATGAAGGCGCTGCTCTGTGCGTTTTGTTTCGCCCCGATAGCGCCCAACAGCAAAGTTCACCGGCCGTTTTACGAATATCCACCGAAATAAGGCCAACAGATATTCAACTCAAGATTCTTAAACAAAAAGGTGTACTGCAGCAGCGTCAATCAGAGCCTATTAACTTGTCGCTCCCAAAGGCTTGGCGAGGCCTTTTACCTTATCACTTACTAGATCAAACATCATTGGATCAAACACTATTGCCGGGGCATTCGAGCGCCGCAACGGCCAAGCGTAAGTCAGCGACAGTAATGCCCATAAAGAAGAGGAAGTAATGGCCTCTTCAAGACGTTATTACCGCCCGGGTTCAAGGCTATGGCTGGCGCTGCGTTTCAGTCAACTTCCTATAGAAGTATTGCAGCTGGAAGATACCGACAATAAAGCCGTAGTGATTACGGAAAAGCAGCGTGTTATTTATGCGAATGCATCCGCGTCTACTGCGGGTGTTCGTTATGGCGCAGATATAACAACCGCGCAACTCTTAAGTAATTGCGAAGCACATGAACGCAACCGCCCTAAAGAGGCGCAAGCCCTTGCTGACTTATCGGCACAGCTTTATCAATTTACACCCTATATCGAAACCTACATTTGCCAGCACCTCCCTCATGCAGGCTTGCTGCTGGAAATATCCACGTGCCTGAAATTATTTTCCGGCGTACGAGCCCTGCTCGGTCATATTATTGATTACCTGCACAGCACACCCTATACGTACGAATACGAGTTTGCCCACACTGCTAAAGGTGCTTGGTTGTTATCTTTCCAACCAACAGACATTAGCGGCGAAGAAACGAAAACGTTCTTTTGCGAACGCCTAAAAAGATTACCGATTCAACTATTGCATGATTTTCCAGACACAATTGATGCACTCAAAAAAACAGGTTTTACCACCTTAGGCGATATTACTCGTCAAATTGATGCACAAAAAATTAGCAGCATTAAAAAACGCTTTGGTTTGAAATTCGCGCAAGCCATCTGCGATATTTTTTCGATAGAGCAAGATCTTCAGCAAAACTCACTATTCGATAAGCCCTTAACGGTTTATAAACCGGTGGAGTTTTTTTCTGAACATATACAGTTCGATTACCCTATTAGCCAAAGCGATCAGCTACACCACCCTATTGAATATTTACTGCAGAATCTAAGTCAGTACTTAAGAAAGCGACAACTTGCATGTCAGCATATTGAATGGAAATTAGCGGATATTTATCGCAATAATTTTTTATTGCAAGTATATAGCGATAGCGCTGAAAGCCACTGGGAATTACTCTACGACTTAACATTAATTCAATTAGACAGCCGCGAGCTTCCCTTTGAAGTAGACTCGCTCACCTTACATTGTCGCGATGCCAGACTATCGCAAAACAGCAGTCAATCACTCACCTTCGACAACACGCGAAAATCTCGCGCCGGTGCACGAAGCTTCGCCATTACCATCGCAAAATTAAAAGCCCGCTTGGGCGACGCCGCTATTTACAAATTAAGTTATCGCGATGCCTTATTGCCCGAAATAAGCAACGCAGCCATAGCCTTAAATGAACCCTGCAACCAAGACTTGCCAGACATCCATAAAAAGGCACTACGCCCACATTGGCTACTGCCCTCAGTCGCATTAATTGAGCTGCGTAAACAAGGCTTGTATTGGCGCGGCCAATTAACCTTGCTGGCGGGACCCGAACGCATACGAGGAAATTGGTGGAACAACCCCACTGCTCGCGATTATTTTATTGCACAGCGACACGACAATGTCAGGCTCTGGATTTTTTTGGATCTGCATAAAAAAACTTGGCACGTGCACGGAATTTTTGGATAACTCATGCGCTACGCCCATTTAAATACCACAACTAATTTTACCTTTTTGACTGGCGCATCTCATCCGCCGGAATATATTTGTCATGCCGCAGAGCTGGAATATGATGCGCTCGCCATTACCGATGAATGTTCATTAGCAGGCATCGTTAAAGCCTTTGTTGCCGCTGAAGAATTGAATTTTAAACTCATTGTGGGCAGTCGCTTTAGGCTAAGTAACGGCATGCAAATTATTGCCATTGCACCCACACGCATAGCCTATGCAGAATTATCGGGCTTTATTACCTTGGCACGCCGCCGCGCACTTAAAGGTGAATATGAAGCGCACTTTGAAGATCTTCGTTTTCGGTTACAAACTTGTTTAATTATTTGGATCGCTCAAAGTGGTCGCGATATTGTTAGTCCCGATAAAGTAATTGATCAGCTGTACAACGCATTCAAACACCGTCTATGGATAGGCATAAATCATCAACTTCATGGCGGCGAACAAGAAGAGTTTGCGGGCTGGCTAGCGCTAAGCCATCAAAAAAATATTCCCTTGGTCGCGTGTGGCGAAGCCTTAATGCATGAAAAAAGTCGCAAGCCCTTGCAGGATGTTGTGTCTGCAATTCGCGAAAATATGACTTTGTCTGAAATGGGTACGCGGCTACAGAGTAACGGCGAGGCTTACTTAAAATCCTTTAACCAATTGCAAAAACTTTACCCTGAAGCACTGCTTGAACAAACCTGTGTTATTGCAGATTTATGCACATTTTCAATGAATGAGTTGCGCTATCAATACCCGCAAGAACTGGTGCCCGCATCGCTTACGCCAATAATGCACTTACGCAATCTGGTTAATGAAGGCAAACAAAAACGTTGGCCAAAGGAAACACCGGAATCGGCAGAAGCCATTCTTCAAAAAGAATTAAGTTTGATTGAAGAGCTGAGTTACGAATATTATTTTTTAACCGTGCATGACATTGTACTGTTTGCTCGCCAACAACATATTTTATGCCAAGGCCGCGGTTCAGCTGCCAATTCAGTGGTGTGCTATTGCTTATTTATAACCGAAATTGCCCCCGGCCAAATTAATGTACTGTTTGAGCGGTTTATTTCCAAAGAGCGCGATGAACCGCCGGATATTGATGTAGATTTTGAACACTCAAGACGCGAAGAAGTCATTCAATATATCTATCGCAAATATGGCCGCGAACGCGCTGCAATTGCGGCAACCGTAATCACCTACCGAATGCGCAGTGCCGTGCGTGATGTCGGCAAAGCCTTAGGGATGGAACAAACACTGGTAGATCATTTATCCAAGTCGCTAGCGTGGTGGGATCGCTCTGCAGATTTGCAAAAGCGCATTGAAGCTGCTGGTTTAAAAACCCACCACAAACTCTTACAACAGTTTTTTATTTTGGTGGAGCAAATCCGGGGGTTTCCAAAACACTTATCGCAACATGTAGGCGGTTTTATTATTGCGCAAGATAAGATCAGCGATCTTGTACCAATAGAAAATGCCGCAATGGCCGACCGCACACTCATTCAATGGGACAAACAAGATATTGAATCTATGCGCCTGTTAAAAGTGGATGTGTTGTCGCTGGGCATGCTAACCATGTTGCGAAAAAGCCTCGACTATATTAATCGTTATGACCCACGTATTAAAACACTGGCCGACATTCCCCGTGAAGATAGTGCAACCTACGATATGCTCTGTGCGGGCGATAGCGTGGGAACATTTCAGGTGGAATCACGCGCGCAAATGAGTATGCTTCCACGCCTACAACCGCGCTGCTTTTATGATTTGGTTGTGCAAATTGCTATCGTAAGGCCGGGCCCTATTCAGGGCAGAATGGTGCACCCCTATTTGCGACGCAGAAATGGGCTTGAGAAAATTAGCTACCCGAGCGCCGCTATAGAAAGTATTTTGAAATCTACGTTTGGTATTCCTATTTTTCAGGAGCAAGTTATTCGTTTGGCAATGGTTGCAGCCGGCTTTACCGGTGGCGAAGCAGACCAATTAAGACGCGCAATGGCCAGCTGGGGCAAAGACAGCACCCTAATGCATTTTGAAGAAAAATTTATTAATGGTTTGTTACAAGGCGGCTATGAATTAGATTTTTCACAGCGCTTGTTTGAACAAGTTAAAGGTTTTGGCGGTTATGGTTTCCCTGAATCACACTCGGCCAGTTTTGCACTTTTGTGTTATGCATCCTCATGGATCAAATGCCATCACCCTGCTGCTTTTTATTGTGCCCTGTTAAACAGTTTACCTATGGGGTTTTATTCGTCATCGCAATTAATTCAGGATGCTCAGCGGCACCACATTAAAATATTACCCATTGATATAAATTGCAGTAATTATGCGCACACCTTAGAAAACACTTCTAAACATACCTTGGCAGCAGTAAATTCTAGCGATCAACCTATTTCTAAAAATAATTTTGCCCTACGTTTGGGATTTTGCATCGTCAGCTCATTGGATAAGAGTAAAGCCCAATCCATTGAACACTGGCGAGCAAGTACGCCCTTTACATCTATTCAAGATCTAGCGCGCCGCTCAGCATTAACACCCAGTGATTTGCAATGCCTTGCCTCAGCCGATGTATTGCACAGCCTCAGCGGCAATCGCCATCAAGCCCGCTGGGAGGCTGCAGCGGTAGAGCCCTTTTTTGAATTACTGGAAAACGCGGAACCCGTACAACAGGATGATTTATTCACATCGCCACCCACCATCAAGCAAGAAGTAATGAATGACTATGTCACTACAGGTTTAAGCTTGCGCCCTCACCCAATGACACTACTGAGACATGAAGATCCTTTTAATCGCTGCACAAAACAAAGTGATTTAAAAGAATTACGGCATGGCGGATTTGTTCGCGTCGCGGGGCTGGTCACCGGCCGCCAACGACCCGGTACCGCGAGCGGTGCGCTGTTTCTAACCTTGGAAGATGAAACTGGCAATATCAATGTAATTGTATGGAAGGGAACCCAAGAAACCTTTCGCCACGCGCTGCTCACTTCAAAACTTTTGTTAATAAAAGGCACTGTGGAAATTAATAACGATAATGTATCCCACCCTGTTGTGCATATCATTGCAGGGCAACTGCACGACTACTCTGCACGGCTTGAAGACCTGCCATTAAAATCGCGCGATTTCCACTAAGCCTTAATTTTTTGGTAGGAAAAGGTCGCCGCAAGACATCAATGCCGATCTTCTATCATCTTTTTGATTTTTATGGCTTTCTCAAAATGATCTAGCTGATGAGTTTGAATCCACCAGGTTGCAGCCTCCATAAGCAGCTCAGGGTCATCATTCTTATTGGCAAAAAATGCATAGAATGAAACACCGACAGAATCACCTTTTGTGAGTATTTTTTTATCGCACACCAAGATGATTTTTTCTCGCAACGAACTCCGCATTCGTTCACTCCCCCATATACCTATTATTTGATGCCAATATGAATTTCAATTTTATCTTGGCTTTTGTAAAACTCAAAATCCGTTACATAAGCTCTAGTGTGAGTGCAATCTTCACTTGAGAAATAACCCCAAATTTTGCCCCAGGTTTCAAACACTATTTGCGGAACCTGCCCCTGCGCCGAGAACACTAGGTAATTTCCCGCCTGTATCTTTACCTCGCTCAACTCTAAGGAAGATGATTCCACAGCATCAGCACCAATCAAGACTGAATAATCTCCTGATGCATCTGATTCATAATCGTAATAAACGCTATAGACTCTGGCACCTGCTCGATAATTAACGCTGACCGCTTCATCAAATGCTTGAACCAAAGGCGCAATTTTTCTAGCAACTGGATTCATCTCATTTTTATTATTGGTTCGGGCACTTAAGCCAAATATAGTTTTTTCGTTTACATAAATGACGTTCATATTTACGCTCCTGAATTAGCGATCTTGCTAGGAAAGCTGCAGATGAAATTATTGAATAGAAAAATTGCAGAGAGTTTTTACAGGGAGACAATCAGAAACGCAAAGGCGATTATCGCAATCACCACAACCAGCACCAAAAGTTTAACAGGCCTCGCAGTTCCATTGCTGCGCTCAGAAGAACCAAGCGGTTGCCACGTCAATGCTGTTTTCCATTCATCCGTGCCGTTTAAATAGCTGGTGAATGCCATAGACACTTTCTGGAAATTTAACATCTCATCCGCACACTCGTAATGCTCAGCAAGCGATCCTTCTTGATACTCCAGAACATAATGACCATCGCTTTCTCTACAGGTTTGGATATAGCTCATTTCATCTTTCGATAAAATCAGAAAAGAATCATCTTCACCGTCTAATGCTTGGAGTGAACGAATAATTAATGCTTCATCGAGCGGCTGCGAAAGCTCGGTTCCATTGAGGTCTAATTTCATTTTTACTCCTGTTTTATTATTAATTATTTTTAACGTAGGTTGCGGGTAAGGCGTGAGCTTGCGAACGCTGCCCCCCAACATGAACTGGACGGATTGTCGGTTTAGTTCTAAAGCTGCCTTTTGCCTTTTGAGCACATATCTCAAGTACTCTTGATTTTATTAGAAAGGGATCTACAGGGTTAATCTGCCCGACACCAAGGCTGAGGCCCTCTATAACTCAGTCTTCGCCAAAGATATTCCAGCGGACCAAAGTAAAAATAACGCAACCATATATTTGCCACCAGAATTTGAAACACCCAAATCACAACTACAATCAGAACTAATTGCGACAACCTAAAGTGCGCAAATAAACCAGCGCCGTAACCATAAAATAAAAAGGTGCAGATTAAAGTTTGCAGAATATATAAACTCAAGGCCATTTTCCCGACGGGCACAAGCAAACGCAATGCCGTGCGAAAGCCTCCATGGCGTAGCAAACATAGCAGCAAAAAAGCATAACCCAGAGCCATCAATTCAC
>DAOORH010000008.1:0-9202 GCA_035389145.1 Cellvibrio sp. | reverse complement strand
CCATGGCGTAGCAAACATAGCAGCAAAAAAGCATAACCCAGAGCCATCAATTCACTGCCCCATAAATGCAATTGTAAGCCGACTATATAAAAATAATCAGCAGCAAAATTACGCTGATTATTGATATACAAGGTTACAACGACTAAGAGAACACCAGGCAACAACGTCATTAATAGCAGTTGATAACAAACGGAGGGAGAAATCCCTCGCGCAAACCATCCACGCCGCGCAATAACTATACCTACCAACATGATCGCAAATAAAAACCAACCATTAAACATAACCGCAAACTGCAAAGCTAGTACATCCCAAATGCGTTCCGGCGCTTGCACCCACCAACTTTGTTGCCGAGAGTACACTTCCTCTGCAATACCATCAACGCTCCGACGCCCACCTAAGTCCGCAAGATATTCTGCAGGTAAAAACCCAAAAAGCATCGTCACCAACCCAAGGATAAAGGTAAGCTTTAAAGCCATTTTCAGAAGGCGCCAATCACTCCAATCTCGACAGCGCCACGCAAAAAATCCCATAACGCCATAAGCAAAAAGAACATCACCACTCCATAACAAATAGCCATGCAAGCTTCCCAAGATTGCTAACCAAAAAAGCCGATACTTTTGCAATTCTTGGTGTGAATGCTGTTGCGAAAATAGATAGATACTCGCACCGAAACACAAACTTAAGAGGGAAATAAATTTGCCATCGATAAAAATGTTAATGAAATACCAACACAATATATCGAGTGAGTTCGCATTATTTAATAAATGAGGATTAAACCGAATAGCCTCCGGCAGCGCGAAGGAATATATATTCACCAGCAAAATACCTAAAACGGCAATGCCGCGCAGGAAATCGAGGTAGTCTGAACGAGTGGATAGATTGTCAGCAATGTTTGTCACAGCAAGTCCTTATTTCTAGTAACAATAAAAATCCAAAACAAAAAACCCGAAGTTCTTACGAACTTCGGGTTTGTATATGGTGCCCGGTCCCGGAATCGAACCAGGGACACGAGGATTTTCAATCCTCGATTTTTAGCACCAAAAACCCTTTCTGTTCAATAAGTTAGGCTCCACTAGTTTCCGAAAGGATCGTGAGGTTTTTCACGGTCTGGGAATCCTATATCTGAGTTTTCACTCAAATCATTCCGACCAAGCCGTGAAAAATAAAACCCCAAATGCTGAGAACTAGTTTTTGCGGCTGTTCCGCAATTGGGGCCGGCCCACCGAGAAGTGAATATCTAACAAGGGCATGTTAGCCCTGCGTTAAATTATTCGCAAGTAACTCAGTGGCCAACTCAGCCCAAAGAAAGCAATTGCTTCCTGGCGCCGATTTGGCCGCTACGCGGTGAGGTTTTATCTAGTAATGAGTAATCACACCAAACACTAAAGCTATTTTTGAGCAGTTATTTACTCACTCATTTATAGAAAATTTCAATTAACCGAGAGAATCGTATGAGCGTAATTATTTCAGTGTTAAACCAAAAAGGTGGTGCAGGTAAGACAACTCTTGCCACCAACATTGCCGCCGCACTGCAACAGCAAGGCGGCCGAGTTTTGCTAGTGGACTCCGACCCTCAAGGTAGCGCTCGCGATTGGAAAGCGGCCAATGAAAAAAATCCATTGGCGGTTATTGGACTTGATCGCCCTAGCCTTGCAAAAGATATAAATCTTTTCGTTAAAGACTTTGACGTTATTGTTATTGATGGCGCGCCCCAAATTCGAGAAATGGCAGCCGCTGCGATTCGAATTGCAGATGTCATTTTAATTCCCGTACAACCGTCTCCTTACGACATATGGGCAACATCAGAATTAATTGAGCTTATTAAAACAAGACAAACCGTTTGCGACGGAAAACCCCAATCGGCGTTCGTCGTCAGTCGCGCCATTAAAAACACACATTTAAGTAAAGAAGTATTTGAAGCTTTAAGTCATTACTCAATGAAAGTATTTGAGTCATGCACGACTCAGCGCGTGATTTATGCCAACAGCGCCGCAGAGGGACTATCGGTAATCGATGCATCAGATGAAAAAGCTAAATCAGAAATTTTCAACATCGTGGAGGAGTTAAAAAAATGGGTAGCCTAATAAAAGCACTTGAACATAAAGAAGCTTCGGATTTGCGCCCTGAAGTAAGCGCCGCAAAAGAGGATCTATTAAAAGGGAACACCAAGCGCTTGAACTGCGATGTTCCAGCTTCGCTTTATAAAAAGCTACATCTCATAGCAGTACAAAACGAAACCTCGATATCCGCACTCGTCAATCTATGGATAGCTGATTACATCACTGAGCAAAACAAAACAGCATCTTCATCCGCTAAGAACTCTACCGAACTATAGCGCGGAAGCACATACACATTAAAAGTAGAGATCTAACCATCTCAAATGAAAATAGGATTAAATGAATGAAAGATTATTATTCCCTTGAAGAAATCAGTATGCGGACAGAGACTAATTACTCAATGCTGCGCGATACAAATAAAAGCGCTGTTAGAAATTTAGATCTTGGCGAAATCAGATGTCAAATTCAAACTAACTTGTCGCTCATAGAACATTTACTTGATGAACAATATTCATTGTTTGGTATAGAAGCCAAAATTGCCAGCAATCACCTCTATGATTTCAAAAAGGAGCGATTGAAAGATGGGCATGGATTTGGATATTTAACCCCTTCAGTTGAGTATCAAAAGAAAACGCTCAGTTGCCGCTTCTATAAGCGAACACCCAATATGGTATTCGGAAAAAGCTTCCATCGAAAATGGTTAAATCCAGGAAAAACTCGAAAAATTAGCTACCAAGCTCTTCAAAAAGCTTCTGCGGATGCAGACGAACTTAGAATAGGAATGCACACAGAAGTAACCTTTAGGCTGGTTAGAGAAGCATGCGTAGATATTTCAAAGATGCGAACAAGAATAGCGTTATTGCTTGATATGGCACGTCACAGAAAGGGGATTCGCGAAATATTCAAAATGGACCCGTGGGATATTACAAGACCCAGCAAACAAGGAAAATAATCAACAAGGTGTACTAGTCGCGACTAGTACACCAAACTAGAACAAATTCACACCATCGTACATTTATTTATCCAGCGATACCGTTTGAACAATGCTTTCAAATTCGACCAACACCTCTGGTTGGCGCTGGGTGAGAAAATGTATAACCGCATCGTTATCCAATAGCTTGACCAAGTATGCCTTGGCTAATACTAAATTGAGCACATCCTCCCCGTAAGACTGCTCAACCAATTTAAATTGCCCCTGCAAGTTTCCCATCTCGCGTTCCATTTTTGCCATCTGTTCTGGTGTAGCGCCGCCGAGCTTGCGCGGTTTGCTTCCGCCTACTAACAAATTGCTTGGCGTGGCGGCCAACAATGCTTGCGCATAGGGCACGGTGATGTTGTTGGTAGCCATCATTAAGTCCACACATTCCACTTGTCGAACTGGCTTTAGCTTGCGCAATACTGCACCAATGTTGGCGGAGAAGTGTTGATCCTTAAGTAACTCAGCGGCTTCAACACAAACGCCATCCAACAGATTCATTTTTTTAATGACATTCGCAACATCAACACTTAACGCTTTGGCCAATCTAGCGGGAGTTACACCACGCTCAACCGCGCGCCTAATCATAAAGTGCTCTTGAATTGTTGATAGTCGATTAATTCGTGCGTTGTAGGTATAAGTTTCGTCGTCAGTGGCGACCAAGCAAGGTGCATCAATAAAACCCAGCTGTTGTAGTGCCAGCAGTCGAATATGTCCATCCAGTAAAATGTGCTGGCCAGAATGTTTATCAGCCTTACCTATTGTTAGAGGTTCAATTAACCCTATTGCATCTATGGATGACAGAATTTGTTTAAATTTACGGGAGTTAAGTAAACCTTCTGGTACTTTGTGTGATGGCAACAGATGATCGAACGACACAGATAGCGGTTCGGGAATAAACCCAAGAGTTAATCGCGTCATACAATATGGCCTCCTGCCCAGACTCGCTCTGCTAAATATTTTGGCAAGGTATCCAACCCTTCGGCACGCAATAAGTTAGTAAAATTGTCATCAGCTAATAACTGTCTTAACGCCTCTACTACGAACAGTAATCGTTGCTGTGCAAATTCTGCTTTTTTAACCATGAGTTTTTGCCGTTCAACTTCTTTCTGATAACTGCGAATTAAACTTGATGATGTGACAGCGGCAGTTTTACGCGGCGTACCGCGAACAACTGATCGCCCAAGTGTTCGACGGCGTTCAATAACCCTCCTCGCTTGAATTAATTGTTTACCGCGTAGCTTGCCTGACTCGTAGGCTTCTTGCAGTGCTACCTGTATTTCTTTGTCATTACCTGCTCCCGCGATAACAAGGGCAGCATTTAGTGGAATATTTCCGCGTTCAACCGCCACTAATAATCGCTCTTCACCATTTTTAAGTAATTGCAGAACACCATACACATAGTCAGCACTGAGTCCCGTTTTCTGCGCAATTACTTTTTTATCGTAACCTTGATCGTGCAACTGCTGAATGCTGGCAAGCAATTCCAGCGGGCGGTATTGGCGGCGCGCAATATTCTCAGCAAGGCTCATGAGAAAAGCGTCTTCGTCATTGACGTTTACCACCATGGCCGGAATCTGATTTTCGCCGAGTAACCTATAGGCTTTGAGCCGTCCCTCACCACAAATTAATAAATAACGCTCCGATCCATGAGCACCTGCGCGAGGCGTCACGGTTATTGGTTTTTTAAGGCCAATATTTTTTATATTGCCAACTATCCCGTCGAAAATTCGACCATTACGCTCGCGCGGATTAAGAATTTCAATGCAATCAATCGGGATCATTTTAAGTTCGCTGGAAAGATGTTCCTTACTCATGCCACCCTCCTAATACGTGCACGCTCGGCCATACCGTAGAGATAGTCCAAGTTATCAAAACGGTAGCTCTCAAACTCAAGACCGTTGTGATCGAAGAGGTTGATACCCTGCTGTCCAAAGTCCAATCGAGGTAGCAGGTAATAATCCAGCGGCACTTGATTAGTGTCATCCAAACGAACAGCGACCGTAATATCGGGAGCTAAACTTGTATCGAAACGAATCTTCCAACGCCTTCGTCCACTATCCAGAGATTGGCATCGGGACAAGGCTAGGGAAACTCGAAACTCTCGGTTAATCGTCAATAAATCGGTGGCAGGATCGCGTTCAACGGTACCACCTATATTGGCGATCATACGTTCCGTGTGCCCTACAATTTCTGGGTGCAAGCGGCGCAAGAACTGATTAATTTCAAGATAGCTGTAGTCCCGATCCGGCGTAAAACCTACGGATTGATAAGCACGGATCAAACTTCCAAAGCGGTGAATATAAGATGAGGCTGATGGCATCCCTTCGGTTTCATCGATAATAAGCCCCGATAAAAAACCTCGATGCTTGTACAAGCTGCGCAACTTTTCGATAAGTTCTTCAGTGGTAAAACGGTGCGCGCGAGCGCGTAAAATACCCTGAGCGGTATAAAATACGTCTGGAGGAACTATGGCCTCAAACGCACCTTCTCGTTTTATCCACATATCGGGCTTATTGGTAATTCGGTGTTTTTTGAGTTTGAAAGAAATACGATTGAAAATGTTGTTGCCTATATATTTCTCATTGCTCAACACTTCGCGCACAGTAGCTCGAGTCCAATCACGCTCCAAATCGGTACAAATACCACGGTTGTTAAGGCGAGTAGCAATATCCGTTTCCGATAAACCTTCATCAATAAACCACCGGTAGATTTGATTGACGAGGTGAACCTCTGAATCTGGCCCCGGCATTAGAATAACGCGGTCAGTTTGAATACTTTTATGCTCACCGCGCGCTAACTCACCCTTCAAAGAACCAGCTTGATCGATCAGCACTCGCCTTAAACCGTAACCTGCTGAACCACCTTGGCGATAGCCCAATTCAATCAATCGGCACTGCCCTGCAAATACCTTAGCCGACAACTCACGACTGTATTCCCCTGCCATTGCGCGCTTAACACCTTTAACAATAGTAGAAACGGGCGAGCCATCGTTTTCAAATTGTTCGGCGCAATAGATAACCTGAAGTCCTGCTCTTTTGCAGATATATTCATAGTAGGCGCTTTCATCTGCATCCTGAAATCGTCCCCAGCGGCTGACATCGTAGACCAAAATAATTTGGTAGTCGGCAGCCCCTGATTCAACGTCTTTTATTAGCTGTTGTAAGGCTTGGCGGCCATCAATCCGCAGGCCACTTTTGCCTTGGTCGGCATAAGTGCGGACAATAAGAAGCTTATGTTGATCCGCATATTCTCGAATTCTGTCAGATTGATTTTCGGTCGAGTATTTTTGATGCTCGGTTGACATCCTGACGTACTCGGCCGCGCGAATGAGCACAGGAAAATTTTCATTTTCTTCTGATTGCATAGAACCCGACCACTCGTTTTTGTGGGTATTCTTGCTCTCGGTTCTACATTCATCTTTCTCGTCGCATAAACAAGAAAGTAACTAGCAAAATATGCAAGATGATCGAGAGAGCTTCTTAAGGCTGAAATTAACGCCTCCCCCATGAAATGACCATCATGTCCTATCTTTGCAAGCGTACTTTTTGCACGGGCAATCCATACAAATTGGAGTGATTTGAATTATCCAGCTATCACCTTGCGTAAGGGGTACACCTTGAATTCGCTCAATTAAGTAGAGTCCAGGCTCTAATGTCATGGCCAGTGACGCGTCCATCTTTGCGCAATCGGGTTCATGGTGCGCGCGATGTTTTAACCGCTGATGAGATTTATTATGTTCTGTGTAATCTGGATGGGTAGCGCGGTAATTACGCCAATATTCGGGATGACGATCCAACCACGCCCGCTGGTTGCGGTGCTGGTTATCTCGGTAATCTGGGTCGTTATGCATCTTGTCGCGCTGCCAACGCTGGCGTCGCACTCGCTGACAATTTGGTGATGAACAGAAGGTTTGATTAGGAACTTGAGGGCGCGGGTCAAATGATTGGCCACAACACTGGCAGATTTTGCTGGTCATAAAGGTTCTCCATACAAAAAACATATGAAGACAGGCGATTATTAGTATAAAAACCAATACTACGCCCATTAACGACCTAAATGTTACTTCAGTCAGGCGAAATTAATCTCACACGACAGGCAGCGGGTACTACATAGACGAAGCTTAGCAATTTATTTAGGTATTAAAAAATTTCATACCATCAGCAGGATTCAACTGCAATGCCTTGCAGTAGATGCAGTACTCAAATACATCCAGCCTGCGCTCTAAACTTTCCACTTTTTGTACTACCGAATGAGGCTCTTCAAGCCGTTCCGCCAGATCTCGCATACTCCACCCCAAAGCTAATCGTGACTCTTTGAGCCAGTTAACAAGATTGAGATATTGGTCTGAGGATATGGCTTTTTTCATTGTACCTATTATTGGTACAATGAACCAATGTACCCAAAATAGGTACATCAGCCAACCGCATGTTGGCATCTAAAAATGGTCGGATGAATTGAGTGTCAACTAGGAGAAAGGAAGTTGCACACCAGATTAAACGCCCGACCTAGAGACGCTGCGCACTAACATATCGCCAGCAACATATGCCCTTGCATTCTTAAATTCTGCGTCATAATTATTCACTTTACATAAACAAGGACTTAAAAAATGAAACGATTTATCGGTACAGTATTTTCGCTATGCGCATTCGTAAACCTCTCTGGATGCGCTACCGCGCCGGCTGCAAAATATAACGATAAAATTAGCTATGCATCCAACCTTGCTGCGTCAGCAAATGCTTTTGTCATTAAGGACACTGAGGTACCAAAAGAATCTATTGGGGATTTTGCACAAAATGGCATCAGTGATGTTGCTTGGATTACTGCTGCAGGATTTACGCCGCCAACAGGTGTAACAAGAGGTTTTAGCCTTGGGATAACAGCTGCAGCGATTATTTTTGGCCCTAAAGATCCTGCTAACAAGTCACGAGCATTAATCTGGGTTCCAAAAGAATTGGTAGGCGCAAAAGAAACCCCCAGAGAGTTCGCTTACAAAACCATAAGTGAGGCCTACAAGAAGACAGCAGGCTCGTACGGTCTTCAGTCGTATACAGAAGACAATAAGAAAAACCTTGGATTTACATCTTCCACTGACATCAAGAATACGGCTGAAAATCTTATGCTGTTCGTATTAGGTGATTACAAAGAAGTCAAAGCGCCGGATTCAATGGGTAGCAAGGAGTCTTACTTGTACTCGACAGATCCATATCTTGATTACAGCTCTAATTTAGTTGCCAATAAATTTGTATCCATTAACGACTTTGAATTTATTGTTAAATTGAGCTCAGCTCTTCCAGAGTGGGTAGTGCTTTACATTAAACCCGGTTTTGTAACCATAAACGGGGAAACCAATAAATTTCCGTTTATACTTCAGAGCGGAAAAATTCACTTATTTGTAATCCCAAAATAGCAATCCGACACTAGGCTCTGCATATCCAAGACCAATGCAGTTTTTCGCAAGTGCCTTGGAGTCACTGCCAAGGCCTTGTAGCTATATCCAAGAAATCCCAAAGTCCTTGCAAGGATCATCCAAGGGCTTGCAGATACAGGCAAGCATTTTGGTAATTACATACCTTTTCTATTGGTGCTTTTTGGAACACACATTTTTTAGAAAAAATGTGTAAATTTGTCTCACATATTAGAAGCAAAAAAATGATGGGGAATAGCTATGCAAGAGAGGCAACAATTGGACTCCGTTGTATTGATTAATCCTGATAAGTTAACAAGGAATATCCCCCCAAGAAAAAACATCGACGCAGACTTAGAGGAAAATTAGCTATGCCAAGCTACTCCATTACGTTTTCCGATAGAGAAACTATTGTTGACGATATGCAAGCCATGGCTGACGAACATGACATTACCGTTGAACAACTTATCAAACGATTTATCTGCGATGGAATGAGGCATAGGCATGGTGATGCGCTATCTATTCCAAGCGATTCCCTTGATGATTTTTTAGTGAAAAATGGCGTATTAAAACCCTTAGAGGTAAACACAAAAGATTAGCCTAAAGAAAGTTTTTGAGTAACTGTTTAAGCTTTAATCAGTCGCCCACATTCCACTTAGCGCTCTGCTACCCCAATAAACCACCGTTTTTTGAGCAGTGCTAATGGCATGCGGATTTTTACAACTATGAACACCCGTTTTTGCGTAGCGTGAACACTAGCGC
>DAOORH010000007.1:0-22115 GCA_035389145.1 Cellvibrio sp. | reverse complement strand
CGGCAATATGCTGGGGCAGCTGCGCCACGGCGCGCTTTTACCCCTCTGTGAATTTATCCTGAGCGATGAACTCACTATTCGCTGCAGTGCGCGGGTACGTAGCTTCCGTTTGTTGCGCACACCCTATCGCCACACCCAAGTTAGTATTGAGTTCGTTGATCTCCCCGCTGAACGCGCTCAACAACTGCAACAATTCATCAATAATTTAATTTATCTCCAGTCGCCTTCGGAATTGCCAAAGCTGCGTAGCGCCTAAAGCCGCAATACCAGCAAAAAAAAAATCATGAACTAAGCTTTCCTGTAATAGAAAGCTCTGGCTAACAACAGGCAACAAGAAAGTCATCGCATTTTCTCTACAAAAACTTTTATAACACAGGAAAGTATCATGAGGAATAACGGAGCCATCACTGGGCGCGAAGTCAGCATTTCCGGTACTGAAGAGATAGTCTCTTCATCCGACCTGAAGGGCACAATTCTGTTTTGTAACGACACCTTTTGCAAAATAGCTGGCTACACCCGCGACGAACTACTCGGTCAACCGCACAATATTTTGCGTAATCCCCATATGCCAGAGCCCGTGTTTGCTAGCTTCTGGCAAACACTTAAAGCTGATAAACCCTGGATGGGGATAGTAAAAAACCGCTGTAAAAATGGCGATCACTATTGGGTAGATGCTTACGTCACGCCAGTACATGATCACGGTCAAGCCGTTGGTTATGAGTCAGTTCGCGTTAAAGCCGATCAAGAGCGAATTAGACGCGCCGAAGCAGTTTATGCACGTATTCAACAGGGTCAGCCTATTTACCCGCTTTGGGAGAAACTTTGGAGCCAGTGGGGTAATGCAATTGTTATCGCGTTGCTTAGCTTTGTGGTTATGGGAGTTATCGCGTTTGTTGCCGGTTCGCCGTCGCTAGGTCTCATTGCCGGACTGGCCTTGGCTTCCTTTGCGATTGGGTTCAGTGCCCATCAGATTAATCTCAGCAGCTTATCCAGTGCGATTGATGAAGCGCATAAAGTGATCAAGGACCCTACGGCGGCCTACATTTATACTGGCCGTTGCGATGCTCAAGGTGAAATTATACTTGCTCAAATCGCCAGTAAGGCACGTTTACGCACAGCCTTAGGCCGCTTCGGAGAATCGGCTTACGAGATGTATATCAAAGCCAACGCCGCTCACGAGCAAGCACAAAAAACCTATAAAGGTATTACCGACCAACAGCGCGAAACCGCCAACGTCGCTAACGCAATGCAGCAAATGTCGCTAGCTGTGCAAGAAGTTGCTATCGGGGCAACGCAAACTTCCTCGGCAACCAGTATGGCGATTAACGATGTTGAACAAGGCAAGCAAGTCATTTCAGTAGCGAATACGGCCATTTCTGACCTATCGAGTATGGTGGCCAATCTTGGGCAGGTAATGAATAAATTAAGTGAAGATAGCGGCAAAATAGCCAGCGTAGTGGATGTTATACGCGGCATTGCGGAACAAACCAACCTACTCGCTCTCAATGCAGCCATTGAAGCAGCACGCGCAGGCGAGCAAGGCAGAGGCTTTGCAGTAGTAGCCGATGAAGTGCGGCACTTGGCGCAGCGGACGCAAGAATCCACTCGCCATATTCAAGAAATTATTGGCAACTTGGGCAAGGCCACTACAGACGCCAGCAGCAATATGGAAAGCTGCCAAGCGCTGGCAAACCGCAGTGTTCATGAGATGGGCAATGTGCATCAAGCCTTAAACGCCATTGCCAATTCGGTGCATACAATTGATCAAATGTCACACCAAATTGCGACCGCAGCAGAAGAGCAATCCTCTATGGCACGCGAGATTGAACAGAATACCAACACTATTGCACATATTTCCGATCAATCACAAATACAGGTAAACGAAGCCGATAGACTCAATCACGAGATGGCTGATCTTTCACAGAAACAAAAAGATTTGATTACGCGTTTCAATTAAATCGGGAGCGCGAGTGCCGACTCGCGCCACTTCACTGCCCACTCATTCGTAAGCCTGTCACAATTCCCTGCTTCATATTCATTCTCAACCAATAAACTGCCCCACACCCGCGCGCTTGAATCTATAATGTGAAACCGAATTGCGTTATTCGCATTTCATTAAATTTTTAATGAGCGCGCTATGTTATTGACAACTGAATTAACTGAACTTGATCGCGAATATCTCTGGCACCCCTACACCTCCTTTACCAATCCATCGCCTGTTTTCCCTGTACGCCGGGCACAAGGTGTACACATTGAGCTAGCAGACGGGCGTAAACTTATTGATGGCATGTCATCTTGGTGGAGCGTTTTACACGGCTACAATCATCCCGCTATTAACAAGGCGATTACCGATCAACTACACCAATTTGCCCATGTGATGTTTGCCGGTTTTACTCACGAGCCCGCCGCAAAACTTGCAAAGACTTTAGTTGAAATAACACCGCCAGGTTTAAACAAAGTTTTCTTTTCTGACTCAGGTTCGGTTGCCGTTGAAGTCGCCTTAAAAATGGCGATTCAATATTGGCACTCACAAGGTGAAGCGCAGCGAACAACTTTTTTAGCACTTAAAAAGGGATATCACGGCGATACCATAGGGGCCATGGGGGTGTGTGATCCACATTCGGGTATGCACCATTTATTTCACCAAAGCATTTCGCACCATCTGTTTGCCGATGAGCCCAGTTGTAATTTTGGTGAAACCTTTGATGAAAAAAGCTTTGCCAATTTTTCACACCTCTTGCAACGCAATCGCCAAAAAATTGCAGCCGTTATTTTAGAGCCAATTGTGCAAGGTGCTGGTGGCATGCGATTTTATTCGCCAGTATTTTTACAGCGCGTACGCGAGCTTTGCGATCAACTTAACGTGTTATTAATTGCTGATGAAATTGCCACCGGCTTTGGCCGCACTGGAAAATTATTTGCTTGTGAACACGCCAATATCAGCCCCGATATTATGTGCATAGGTAAAGCCTTAACTGGCGGCTATATCACACTGGCCGCAACACTCTGCAATGACAAAGTGAGCGATGGCATTTGCAAAGGTACTAATAGCGTATTTATGCACGGCCCTACTTTTATGGCTAACCCCCTCGCCTGCGCCGCGGCTAACGCCAGTATTGAACTGCTACGAAAAATGGACTGGAAAGCAAAAGTGAACAATATTGAACAGCAATTAAAAACTGAATTAGAAGAATGCCGTAACCTACCCGCTGTAGCGGATGTACGTGTGTTAGGCGCTATAGGTGTAGTGGAATTACATGAGCCAGCCAATGTCGCCGAACTACAACCGCAATTTGTAGAACTGGGTATTTGGGTGCGCCCTTTCGGAAAATTGGTTTACCTAATGCCGCCGTTTATTATTAATGAGCAAGAGTTGCGTTTACTTACTTCAGGTATTAAAACGGTATTGAGCAACCTGAAATAAAAAATCCCGAAGCACCTAAACTTGCTTCGGGATTTTTTAAGCACCAATTCCAGTATTACTGAATTTTCTTAATGCCCACCGCAGCACGCACTTTTTCTAACAACGGCTTACTGTGCGCACGTGCTTTTTCAGCACCTATTTGCAACACTTCTTCAATATGAGTAGGGTTAGCCAAGAGCGCTTCGTATTTTTCGCGCGCCTCACCTACTTGATTATTAATCAACTCAAATAATTGCTTTTTCGCTTCGCCCCACGCAATACCATCAGCAAAAGCTTGGCGCATATCGGCAGTTTGCTGTGGCGTTGCAAATGCTTGCCAAATTTGAAATACCGTTGAAGTATCGGCGTCTTTCGGCTGGCCCGGTTCTAGCAAATTGGTCACAATTTTATTAATGGATTTTTTTAATTGTTTTTCAGGCAAAAATAAGGGAATGGTATTGCCGTAACTTTTACTCATCTTGCGGCCATCCAAACCTTGCAAGACAGCAACATTGTCATCGACCAATGCCTCGGGCAAGACAAAATGTTCACCATAGTGGTGATTAAATCGCGCGGCGATATCGCGTGCCATTTCGATATGTTGAATTTGGTCTTTGCCAACAGGTACTTTGTTAGCATTGAACATTAAAATATCTGCTGCCATCAAAATTGGGTAGGAATACAAACCCATAGTGATACCAAAGTCAGCGTCATCGCCTGCTGCCACATTCGCATCTACCGAGGCTTTATATGCATGCGCGCGATTCATTAAACCTTTAGCGGCCATGCAGGTAAGCATCCAGCACAACTCTGGAATCTCCGGCACATCAGATTGACGATAAAAAATTGCGTTGTCAGTATCTAGCCCTAGCGCCAACCAAGTTGCAGCGATTTCACGCGTGGATTGATGCACCAACACTGGATCATGGCATTTGATTAGCGCATGAAAATCCGCAAGAAAATAAAAAGACTGCACATCGGCGCGTTCGCTTGCCGCTATCGCTGGGCGAATCGCACCCACATAATTACCCAAATGAGGAGTTCCGGTTGTTGTAATACCGGTAAGAACACGCTGCTTGCTCATGGTTATGCTTCTTAATCTGAATAAAATAATCGAATGAAAGCGGCATTATACAGGCAAGCACTTCAGATTAGCGCGGGGGAGATGTTAAAAACGCAAACACAAGAACCAGATAACGGCTATTTATTAGCCGCTTGATGCAAACTCGCCTCTTGTAGAATAAGCGTTTCATAACCGGCTTGGTTTAAAAGTTGTGCCGCGACATCGGCACGACGACCAGCATCATCGGTCACCACATAGGTTTGCGATTGATCCAAGCTGGGCAAGTTTTTACGCAGTTGACTGAGTGGAATATTACGGCTGTTTGGAACTGACTGGAAACGCCGTTCAAGCGGCAAACGCACATCAATAATTTGATAAGAGTTTTGTGTTTCTAAGCTCTTAGTTAATTCTTCATAAGTAATAAAACGACGCACCGGCTCTTGCAACAAGGTCACAAAATCACTTTTCTCCAAACACATCAGCTTGCCTTGCGTAAGCATTTTCACCGTAGCATTGCGCGTAGTATCACCCACCAAAGCTTCTTCGCCAAAATAATCGCCAGGGCGCAGCGCCGCCAGTAAATTACCCTGCTTGTCTTGCACTTTAGCGCTGCCCGTTTCCAACACATAAAAAAACTCACCGCGCTCACCTTCCTTAAGGACAACTTCATCGGCAGCAACTTTTTGGGATTTAAAACGCATAAACAACTGACGGATATTGCCCGGCGGGATTTTATTAAAAAATGGCGACTGCAATAAGCTCGACATCCAGTCACCCTCTTCTGCCTCGTCAAATTCGGCTTGTTCGACTTTTTCATGAGAGACTTCTGCCGGTTCTTCGTTACCGCTTTCACTCCACGCCAACACCAAATCCGAAAAATCACTTTCTACCGACAAAATAACCACCGGAGATTTTGCAACGGCAGACACCTTAGTGGGCGATGCACTGTTTAGCGGTACTTTATGAGATTCATCTTCGCTCGTAATGGAAGTTACAGCAAATTGCGAATCTATAAGATCTACATTACCGGCCACCAAATATAGCGATTCCGTGAGTTCACGGCCACGCTTAAAAATAATGGCGCCCTTAGCGTGTTCTTTCAGGCTGGACTTTTCGATGACCTTGGACAAATATTCATAGGCCAAGGTATTGAAGGGAGAGAAACGCGAGAGGAGTTCATGTGTAAGTGTCATAGGCTGCCTCAGATAATACGACTAGATCAGATCATCGCGAATTATAAACAGCTGGCGCTAAAAGCGGCGATGACTTGCCAAGTCTTAGCGCTGAGTCACACTCCCTTCGGACAAAAGCCCGCAGGGGTTCAGGCAAAACTTAAATCTTGTGGATATTGGTAAAACGCCGTTGCAATGCGATATAGGTAGTGAGCATCTGCCACCCCAGCCAACTCGCGAATAGAGTGCATGGCAAAGGTAGGCACACCGACATCGATGGTTTTAACACCTACTTCCGACGACACTATGGGGCCTATTGTACTGCCGCAGCCCATATCTGTGCGAGCGACAAATACTTGCACCGGTACTTGATTCTGCTCGCACAGCCAATGAAAAAAGCCGCTGGTTTCACTGGTCGTCGCGTAGCGCTGGTTAGCATTGATTTTAACGACTGGGCCGCGATTCAATAAGGGGCCGTGGTTTTCATCATGGCGATCCATAAAGTTGGGATGCACGCCGTGCGCGTTGTCCGCAGAGATCATTAGCGAACGCTCAATAACGCGAATACGAGTTTCAGTATCGGGAATTAAACGCTCCAAAAATTGTTGCAACATGGGGCCTTTGGCACCGCAACAAGAAGTACTACCGACTTCTTCGTGATCGGTACAAATCAATAAACTGGATACAGCTTCATCCGCATTTAAAAGAGCTTGTAAACCCACAAAACAACTAAGTAGATTATCCAGCCGTGCGCTGGCAATAAAATCTTGTTGCAAACCAATCAGTGCTGGCGCTTGGGTATCGTACAAACTGATTTCAAAATCTAACACTTGTGCAGCGTCTATATTTGGATATTCGAGTTTAAGTTGCGCCAACAACAGCGATTTAAAATTAGGTGCAAGTGTTTGCGCTGAGTCTAATTGTAACAACAATGGCACTATGTCTTTTTGCGGATTAATACTGCGATTGTTATTAACTTCGCGATCCAAATGAATTGCCAAGCTCGGCACAATGGCAATCGGCTGCTTAAAATTAATCAAAGCGCTGGCGATTTTATTGCAATTGGTTTTATAGGTCACGCGACCCGCCAGCGATAAATCGCGATCAAACCAAGGCGCAAGCAAAGCGCCACCGTAAACTTCTACACCCAACTGCACATAACCCTTACGACTTAAATCCGGCTGGGGTTTTACTTTCAAGCAAGGGCTATCGGTATGCGCACCGAGCATGCGAATGCCGGTATCCAGCAGCGGTTCTTTACCATAAACAAAGGCAATGATTGACGAATCATTGCGCTGCATAAAATAGCGCTTGCCCGCCTGCAAATTCCACGCAGCAGCTTCATACAACTCTTCAAAGCCCGCAGCCCGTAATTGTATAGCCATGGTTTGCGATGCATGAAAAGCGGTTGGCGAAGCCTGAATAAAACTCAATAGTTGGCTGTTAAAATCGGCTTGAACTAATAATGGCGACATAAAGTTTTACCTAAAAAATTTTACACCTTACTAACGGAGCACAAGTAAAGAATACTGTTTGATTCGAAACCGTATGCGGCATGGACGACCTACATGGATGTAGGAAGTTTCCCGAAGCGACTGGATCGCGAAGGGATGCCGCGTCCGAGCCTACATGGACGTATTCACGGCGCGTTTTGAATTGAACAGTATTCTTTACTGCATACTCATTAGCAAAGAGATTGAGTTCTAATCCGCTCGCGCTTTTTCCACGAAACGGAATCGCGCAAATAGACAGGCTGCGCATCCAAAATAGAAATACTTTGACCCCGCTGAAAAGCGTTCGCAGCCAAGGCGAGAATGTCTTTTGCGTTAGGGTGGGCATCTTGTACTACTAGGCTGGGAACAATAGTGTGTAAATCGGCGTAATGCCAACCGGGGCCGATGGCGATAAATTGTTTATTTAAATCCTGAACAACACTTTGCTCGCACACATCTGCTGGCTTCATAACATACTCGTCACTTAGCGCTTGTGGGATTTTATCGGCGCTGAATAAGCCCCAATAAACTTCATCCATTCGCGCGTCTAAGGCGACTAACAAGGGCAGCGCATTATCTGCATTTTCAGCCACAAAACCCTGCGCCATTGCCTGCAAAGTTGATACAGGTATAACCGGCAAATTAGCGCCAAAGGCCAAGCCTTGAACAACGCCCATACAAATGCGTAAGCCCGTAAAAGAACCGGGGCCACGACCATAAGCAATCGCATCCAAATCTCGTAACTGGCAATTTGCTGCACGCAAAATTTCATCCACCATGGGCAGCAAACGTTGAGTGTGACTTTTGGCCGCAAGCTCAAAAATATGGCTAGTCTCACCATCAACAGTCAGAGCAACTGAGCAGGCATCGGTAGAGGCATCGAGCGCTAAAATTTTAGTCATGAATAATAAGTTCGCTGATAAACAGTATCGTCTAAAAAAGTTTTGTTTAAAAATAGTAGTTCAAAAAATTGCGATAAAAAAATAGGCTCACTGGGAGCCTATTCAGTTTTACATTTTCGCAAAGTCTAGCTCAACACAGTCAGCAACTGCTTGCGAATAGCATCAACACTACCTACACCGTCAATACGCGTGTAAACAGGTGCACTTTTTTTGCCTTCTGCCGCTAAATTTTGGTAGAAACCAACCAATGGTTTGGTTTGCGCGTGATATACGGTTAAACGTTTACGCACGGTTTCTTCTTGGTCGTCCGGGCGCTGAATTAAAGGCTCGCCAGTAATGTCATCGTGACCCGCTTCTTTCGGTGCGTTATGCAAAATATGGTACACACGGCCAGAAGCTTCATGCACACGACGGCCACTTAAACGCGCAACAATCTCTTCATCAGCAACATCAATTTCAATCACATGATCAATATTAACGCCCGCTTCCAACAAGGCTTCTGCCTGTGGAATAGTGCGAGGGAAACCATCAAACAAGAAACCGTTGTTGCAATCGCTTTGCAGAATACGTTCTTTAACCAAGGCAATAATCAAGTCATCCGATACCAAGCCGCCCGCTTCCATAATGTCTTTAGCTTGCAAGCCCAATGGGGTCCCTGCTTTTACAGCAGCACGCAACATATCGCCGGTAGAAATTTGGGGTATACCAAACTTCTCCATAATCAGCTGCGCTTGAGTACCCTTACCTGCACCGGGTGCGCCTAACAAAATCACTCTCATTACGGATTGCTCCTCAAAATTATTTTAACCTTTGGTGCCGAGTCGCCCCGAGCCCTAGGTCATTTATAAATGCCAACAGGCGCACAAAAAAGTGCTGGTAAAAAAGGCGTTAGGTTACACGCCCAAGCGGCCAATCACAACCTCAAGCCGCTGCTGTCAGAGTGACCCCAGGCATTTGTAAGTGAATAAAGCAGGATAGATATTAAGTTTGTGCAATATTTGCACACTAAAAACCTGCGACTAACTTAATTTATCCTATTTTGATTGTATTGATAGATTTTACATCCTACAATTTGGTCAATAATGACAATGACGAGGGTGCCATGATGGTTTCCAAAGTAGAACTTGATGAGTACGACCGAAAGATTTTACGTGCATTGCAAGAGAATGCAGATTTCTCCATGGCAGATTTGGGCAACCTCATAGGTTTATCTCATACGCCCTGCTGGCGACGCTTAAAGCGCCTTGAAACCGAAGGAGTGATTCGCGGCAAGGTAACGCTCCTCGACGCAAAAAAAATCGATTTAGGCGTACGCGTGCATGCCTTTGTAACCGCAAAGAATCACGATGAAGAAGCATTAAGCGCTTTTGAAGAAGCGGTGCAATCTATTCCCGAGATAGTTGAGTGCTACTCCACCAGCGGCGATAAGGATTACGTCTTGCAGATAGTGATTAACAGCGTTGAAGAATACGAGCAGCTCTTGCGTAAAACCCTGCTCAAGCTGCCAAACGTAGGCAGTATTCATTCTACGTTCTCACTTAAGCAGATTAAATACACCACGCAACTACCTATTTAATCAATAACTGATTAATCAATTACCAATACCCACAAAAAAGCCCCCGATTCTGCGTGAATACGGGGGCTTTTTTATCTGGAGAAAAACTTAAACTGTAAAACGCCTCAGCGTATCGCGCAAACCAGACGATAGCTGACTTAAGCGCTGACTGGCCTGCGCGGTGTAGGTTGCACCATCTGAAGTAGTCATAGCCAATTGGTTTATTTCTACCAGATTCTTATCGATCTCTGCTGTCACACTGCTCTGTTCTTCCACCGCGGTGGCAATTTGAATTGCCATATTGGTAATTTCCTGAACTGCCGCGCCAATACCCGATAACGACTGCCCTGCATCATTAGCTGAACTCACCGCTTCATTGGTCATAGTGGCGCTGGCGTTCATACCCTCCACAGCGCGCTGCACGCCTTGTTGCAACTGGCTTAACATGCCTTGAATATCAGCAGTAGATTGCTGAGTACGGCTGGCAAGCGTACGCACTTCATCGGCTACTACCGCAAATCCGCGCCCCTGCTCTCCCGCGCGCGCGGCTTCAATTGCAGCATTTAGAGCTAATAAATTGGTCTGCTCTGCAACACCACGAATGACATCAATCACCGAGGTTACATTTTTAGCTTCATCTTCCAACTTCACCATGGTCTGGGCGGTTTGTGTTACATGAGTAGATAGACCTTGCACATGGCTAACCGCTAATCGAATGCGATCTTGCCCCTGCTCAGTAATTCGATTGGCATCTTTGGTACTTTGCGCCGTATTACCGGTGTTACGAGCCACCTCCTGAATTGCCATAGTCAATTCGTTCACAGCTGTCACTACCATAGTAATTGCGTGGCACTGTTCATCCGCTGCTCGTTGGCCTTTACTGGAAACGACTAACAAATCCTCAGCTGCGCTGGAAACTTCGTTAGTATTTGCACGAACATCTTGAATAAGATGCTGGAGTTGATCCATAAACCGATTGACGTGACCTGCAAGCTCACCCAATTCGTCATCTCGCTCAACTTTGATACGAATGGTTAAATCGCCGTCACCTGCCGCAATATTTTTTATGCGATCGCTTATTTCTTTGATAGGTACAGTAACGAGCAAAGGAAGGAAAAAAGCAGCCGCGAATGTTGATAGAGTTCCGACCACCAAAAGTACGAGCAATTGACGCGCAATAGAATCACCGTCAGATTCAATTTCTACCGTAAATTCATCTACATGAGCCAAGCGCCGCTCTTGCAGTTCATCCAAAAAGCTTCTCGCCTTTGAGAAAGCCTCAAAACTCTCACCTAAAGAGCGCTCGATTAAATTGGCACGCGCATCCGCATTAGCGGCATTCTGTACAATAGATTCAGAAATACGCTGCCAATTTTGTAGGTAACCCAAATACTCTTCGCGCTCTGCTTTTGTAGCGGTATCGGAAGTTTCTAAGGATTTAAGTGCGCGATCATGGGCCTGCTGAAGATTATCTTTGTGCTCTTTGATGAAGGTGGCAACTTGCTGAGAACTAAGATTGGGCGATAAAAGCGCACGCTCCGCAATGAGAGATTGATACAAATCTCTATCTGCTTGAATTAACAATTGAATTTCAGGCAAGTTCACTTTTGCAATTGTTTTAGCGTTACCCGCAAGTAGGCTGCTCGAACGCACAGAATATAACCCTACATACAAAAAAATCAGCACTAACAAAAGCAGAGGAATTCCTAACTTCCAGCGAAACGAACTATTTGCATACCAAGCCATTTTGCGCTCTCCCATCCTTATTAATGAACAATTAATATTCTTCCCTAGAGCTTAGTACATTTTGTACAAATCGCCGCAAAAGGAGGCCATTTTTGGTGCAGACCTCAAAGATGCTGAACGTGAAAAATGCACCAGATTCTTCCGATAGCTATTTATGCAATTTTAAGCTTACCTTAATGAGTCGCTGATTTTTCATTGAGAGCACCACAAACTCAACCTGCCCAAGCGTTACTCTGTCACCTACAACCGGTTGGCGGTATTTGCTAAAGATGTACCGCGCAATACTCCAATTTGCCATTTCCGGCGGCACGGGAAAGTTGTACACCATACTTAAATCCGACAATTTGGCGCGCGAGGTAAGCACAAATTCACCAAAGAATGCCTGCGCTGATAGACGCTCATTCTCTTGCATTCCCACTAGCATCTTATCGAGCGCTTCCAATTCAGCGGATAGGCTCAGTAAAAAGATGTGGTCATCCGCTAAAAACTTTTGCTCTGGCTGCAGCGCAACGGGATTGCCATCACGCAGCAAACACAACAACTGAACCTTATTTGGTAAATGCAAACTCCCCACAGTACGACGCAATGCGGGGCTGCCCTCGGCCAATTTATAACCCACAAATTCGTGACCAACCTGCCCGGGCATCCCCAATTCAACCCGCTGAACGCGCGAGCTACTCGTGGGTACATTTAAATTAAGCCAGCGCGCCATGGGGCCAACGGTCCAACCCTGCACCAATAGCGATATGAGCACGATAAAGAACGCGATGTTAAAAAAGAAATTCCATTCAGGCACACCTGCTAACCACGGGAACATGGCCAGCACAATCGGTACAGCGCCGCGCAGCCCCACCCAACTGATAAAGGTCTTTTCCTGCCAAGAAAACTGGAAAGGTAAAAGACACATCCAAACCGCCAATGGCCGCGCGACAAACATCAATACCACCGCGACCAACAAGGCGCTTGATGCGTACTCCATCAATTTGTGTGGCGACACCAATAAGCCCAACATTAAAAACAAACTTATTTGGGCCAGCCACGCAATCCCATCGTGAAAGCGTTGAATATTGAAGAGCCCGCGGGATACGCGATTGCCGACCATCAAGCCAGCCAAGTAGACCGCGAGAAAGCCGCTGGCATGCATAACCGCTGCCACACCAAAAATAAACACACCGCCAAACAGAGCCAAAAGTGGGTATAAGCCTGGGCTCAGCTGCAAGCGCTCAACCCCATAGGCCAAAACGCGCCCACCGAGGAGCCCAACTGCGGTACCTGCGCCCATTTCCCACGCGAAATCCCCAAGCATCAACCAACTAAAATTAGCCTCGTTGGTCACCATCAACTCGACCAACATGATAGTAAGAAACACGGCCATGGGATCATTGAGACCCGACTCGATCTCAAGAGTTGCGCCCACACGGGATTTCAACGCTAGCCCCTGCATAGTCAATACCGAGAAAACTGCAGCGGCATCGGTGGAGCCCACAATCGCCCCCAGCAAAAGACCGTGAACCCAAGACAAACCGAGAATCCAAGCGGCCAAGGCGCCACAAATACCTACGGTGATTACAACCCCGATCGTTGCGAGTGAAAGCGCAGGTCGTAACCCCACGCGAAAAAGATGAATTTCTGTACGCAAACCACCATCAAACAAAATCACGGCGAGCGCTAAAGTGCCCATGAAATAGGCCGCCTTCACATTTTGAAACTGAATACCTAAGAAGCCATCCTCACCCGCCAACATGCCAATAATTAAAAACACCAAGAGCAAAGGCATGCCCATGCGCGGCGACAAGGTGCTGGCGAGGATGCTGATGATAAACAGCGCACCACCAAACAACATGAGCTGGTTCAGTACTTCCATTCAATAAAACCTGTAAAAACAATCAATTAGTCCGATACTTTCTGGATCTTACTACAATCTTAGCCCATAGATATCGCACAATTTAGATAATTATTGCCCATCGCAAAGCATTGCAAGCAATGCCAGCCTTTTGTTCTTGGGCAGCACAAATGCTGCTATGATTCGCACCATTATTTCCCTTATTAAGTTGTCCTCATGCTCAATAACTCTGCGCTACAACAATTAGCTCAATTAAAAACCAATTTAGTCGCTCAAAAAGATATTGCCCAAGGCACAGTGCGTAGCACCACTAAGCGTTTTGGTTTTGTGCTTTTGGACGATGGTCGCGAAGCATTCCTCGACCCCGAGCAAATGTTGCGGGTATTGCCAGATGATCGCGTTGAAGTGGAAATCACCACCAACAGCAAAGATCAGCTGGAAGCAAAATTAGACAAATTGCTCAGCAGTTCACTCACAGAATTCGTGGGCCGCTACGTGAATAAGGGCAACAACTTTTTTGTTGAGCCGGATGTGTTTAATTTCACCCGCTGGTTGTTTGTGCCACCACAGGATCGCAAGGGCTTAAATGTGGATGACCTAGTGCGTTGCACTGTCTCCCGCCATCCTTTTAACGATGGCAAAGCGCAAGTAAAAATTATTTCGCGTTTAGGCAAAGCCGATGAACCTGGTATCGAAAATCGCTACACAGCTGCAAAATTCCAATTGCCCAACGAGTGGACGGCACCAGCACAAAATCAAGCCAGCAGCATTAACTGGTCGCCCTTGGTATTTGATAACGGCGAGCTGGATTTAACCCACCTACCCTTCGTCACCATAGATTCCGAAAACACGCGCGATATGGACGATGCGATTTATATCGCCGCCAATGAAAGCGGCTGGGAATTAATCACCGCCATTGCCGACCCCAGTAAACAAATTGATATCAATAGCCCGCTAGAATTAGCCGCTCGCGAACGCGCCAGCACTGTGTATTTACTCGGCCAATCTATCACCATGTTGCCCTCCGAGTTATCGCACGACACCTATTCGCTTATTCCCGAAAAAAAGCGCCCGGTACTTATCTGCAAAATGCAAATAGCCACCAACGGCGAAATTACTGAGTATGAATTTGCAGAAGCACAAATTCGCTCGCAACATAAATTAAGTTACCAAGCAGTAGCCGATGATTTAAATGGCGTAAAAACCTTAAACGATGCGGGCTTTAATGTAAGTGATGAAATAAAAAATCAACTTATCACACTGCAAAAATTTGCGCAGGTGCGTGCCGACTATCGTTTACAGCACACTTTGGTAATGGACGACAGACCGGATTATTTTTTCATACTCAACGATCAAAAGAAAATTGATCACGTTGATAAACGTGAACGCAATATCGCTCACCGTATGATTGAAGAGGCCATGCTAGTGACCAATATTTGTGCGGGTGAATTGTTTGTGAAAAATCCCGGTTACGGTATTTTTTCTACGCACATTGGCTTTCGCGCTGAGCGTTTGAACGATGCCATCAGTTTAATTACTGAAGATCGCCTGGACTTAATTGAAACAGGAGTAATTGAATCGGGGTTAACGGCTAGCGATTTAGCGCAGCTGGATAAATTCCAACAATTATTTAAGGAGCTACGCAGCAACCCCAATAACAATCCTAAAAATGCACCGCTGTTGTCACTCTTGCAGCGCATGTTGCAAGCGGGTTCATTATCCTTTGAACATATCCCGCATTTCGGTTTGGGTTTTAACGCCTACGCCATGGTAACTTCGCCGATTCGTCGCTATAACGATTTTTATAATCACCTCGCCATTAAACGCATCTTGCGCGGCGAACCTGCGATTGAATTAGACAGTGCAGCTTTAGCAGCTCAGCTGCAAGAACAATTAAATTTAGGCCGCCAAGCCTGTCGTTATTTAGAGCTTTGGTTGCAATCACAATTTATGGCGCAGCAGATTGATACGCTCCACACGGGCACAATCGCACTCGTAAACTCCAACGGCATAGGCGTGCGCTTGGATGATTTAGGCATTGAAGGCTACGCCATGCTCGCACCACGCGATGGCGAAATAAAAGCACAATTTGATTCACGCCGCTTAAGCTTAACGATTGAGGGCCGCACTTATCGTTTAGATGAGAAAGTGCATGTACTGGTAAAAGAAGTGGATGTGGTTAAACGCAAAATTGCATTTGAAGTTGTGGATCAAGAAACGGCTGATCGTTTGAGTGCTTGGTTGTAAGACGCTTGCATCCTAAGGTAATCCTCGCGAGACACGCCGTAAATACGTCCCTGTAGGCTCGACGTCGGCGTCCTGCCTCCGACGGTCTCGCAAGAATCACCTTAGGACGCAAACAGAGTTCATCGTTTGCGAGAGAAAAAACATGAGCAAAAACTACTGGCTCTTCAAAGCAGAACCTCATATTTACGGTATTGACCATCTCAATGCCGCGCCAAAAAAAATTGGCCGCTGGGATGGCATTCGCAATTACCAAGCGCGCAATTTTTTACGCGATCAAGTTACGGTTGGTGATGAAGTTTTCATTTATCACAGCAGCTGCAAAAATGTCGGCATAGTCGGCACGGCAAAAGTCCTAAAAGCAGCCTACCCAGACCCGACCCAATTTAATCCCGAGAGCAATTACTACGACCCCAAATCCACACCCGAAAATCCACGCTGGGTGTCGGTGGATATTCAAGTTACACAAACCTTCTCACACCTTATTCCACTAGCCGATATTAAAGCGCAGCCTGAATTACGGAATATGGTTTTGATAAAACAAAGCCGCTTATCTACACAGCCGGTAACAAAAGTAGAATGGGATTTTATTTTGCAGATGAATTGAATATTGGAAACGCTAACTAACCCCAATGAAAACTGAAACAAAAAAGCCGATCACTTGATCGGCTTTTTTGCTTTTAACGTGAAGGGAAAATCATTCCCACTCGATTGTTGCTGGAGGCTTGCTCGACACGTCATAACAAACGCGCGAGACACCAGAGATTTCATTGATGATGCGGCCAGACACTTTTTCTAGCAATTCGTAAGGTAAGTGTGCCCAACGTGCGGTCATAAAATCTACGGTTTCTACTGCACGTAAAGAAATTACCCAAGAATAACGGCGACCATCGCCCACTACACCAACCGATTTAACGGGTAAGAATACGGCGAAAGCTTGTGAGGTTTTGTGATACCAGCCAGACGCATGTAACTCTTCCAAGAAAATTGCATCTGCTTCGCGCAGAATATCGGCATATTCTTTTTTCACTTCGCCGAGAATACGCACGCCCAAACCTGGGCCGGGGAATGGATGTCGATAGACCATGTCGTATGGCAGGCCTAATTCCAAACCTATTTTGCGAACTTCGTCTTTAAATAATTCACGCAATGGTTCAACGAGCTTGAAGGCCATATCGTCTGGCAAACCGCCCACGTTGTGATGCGATTTAATCACATGTGCTTTACCGGTTTTGGCAGCAGCAGATTCAATAACATCAGGATAAATGGTGCCTTGCGCCAACCATTTAACATCTTTTAACTTAGTCGCTTCTACATCGAAGACATCAATAAAAGTGCCACCAATAATTTTGCGTTTTTTCTCAGGGTCATTTTCGCCTTTGAGATTATTCAAGAATTGATCTTGTGCATCCGCACGAATAACTTTTACGCCCATATTTTTGGCGAACATATCCATGACTTGATCGCCTTCGTTTTTGCGCAACAAACCGTTGTCAACAAATACGCAGGTGAGTTGTGGCCCTATGGCTTTATGCAAAAGCGCAGCAACTACTGAGGAATCTACACCGCCAGAAAGACCTAGCAAGACTTTGTCGGTGCCCACTTGGGCGCGAACTTTATTAATTGCATCTTCAACGATATTGGCTGGAGTCCAAAGCGATTCACAGCCGCAAATATTCGAAATAAAATGTTCGTATATGCGGTGACCTTGCAGTGTGTGAGTTACTTCCGGATGGAATTGTACGCCGTAGAATTTTTTGGCTTCGTTAACCATACCGGCAATTGGGCATGACGGCGTTGATGCCAACAGTTCAAAGCCTGCTGGCATTTTGGTAACTTTGTCACCGTGACTCATCCACACATCAAGCAATACACTACCATCAGCATCCACATGATCTTTAATATCTTTTAACAGCGCGCTTTCGCCGTGCACTTTAACTTGCGCATAACCAAACTCACGAATATTTGAACCTTCAACCAAACCGCCCATTTGCATGGCCATGGTTTGCATGCCGTAGCAAATACCTAAAACGGGAACACCCAAATTAAATACAACTTCGGGCGCGCGCGGTGAGCCTTCATCAAGAGTAGACTCAGGGCTACCCGCCAAAATAATTCCGCGCGGATTGTATTCGCGAATTTCTGCTTCGCTCATATCCCAAGCGCGAATTTCAGAGAAGACACCAATTTCACGCACACGACGTGCAATCAATTGAGTGTATTGCGATCCAAAATCCAAAATAAGAATTCGCTGTGCGTGAATATCGTGAGTCATGCTGAGTCCTGAAGATAAATAAAAATTTGCTTTTTGGCCTCCCCCCTTTGAAAAAGGGGGAACTTAAATAAAAAACTCGGGCGCACCCGAGTTTTTACGTCAATCATATTCGATGAAAATTATCTTCCACCGATTGGATAATTGGGCGCTTCTTTGGTGATCTGCACGTCGTGTACGTGGCTCTCACCCATACCGGCGGAAGTCACACGTACAAACTCGGGCTTGGTACGCATGGCTTCCAAATCGGCACAACCTGTGTAGCCCATGGCTGAACGTACGCCGCCCATCATTTGATGAATAATCGCCGTCAATGTGCCCTTATAAGGAACGCGGCCCTCAATACCTTCTGGCACTAACTTCTCTGCGCCAGCACTGGCGTCTTGGAAGTAACGATCTGATGAACCCTGCGTTTGCGCCATTGCACCCAAAGAACCCATTCCGCGATAGGCTTTGTAAGTACGGCCTTGATAAAGCTCAACTTCGCCTGGCGCTTCTTCAGTACCGGCAAACATAGAACCCATCATTACACAGTGAGCACCGGCAACGATTGCTTTAGCAATGTCGCCAGAGTAACGAATACCGCCGTCTGCAATCGCAGGAACGCCAGTGCCTTTAAGCGCGGCTACTACGTTAGCAATCGCTGAAATTTGTGGAACGCCTACGCCGCTGACGATACGAGTAGTACAAATTGAACCTGGGCCGATACCCACTTTAACGGCATCCGCACCGGCTTCAACCAGCGCCAAAGCCGCTGCGCCCGTGGCGATATTGCCTCCAATCACTTGTACATCTGGGTATTTGGTTTTGATCGCGCGAACGCGATCCAATACATTTTTGGAGTGGCCATGGGCGGTATCAACTACCAATACATCTACACCTGCTTCAACCAAGGCATCAACGCGGTCATCAGTATCGCGACTTGTACCAACGCTCGCGCCTACACGCAAACGACCTTCTGGGTCTTTACAGGCATTAGGGTATTTTTCGGCTTTGTTGATGTCCTTTACGGTAATCAGGCCGCGTAATTCAAAGGCATCGTTCACAACCAAGACTTTTTCGATACGGTGCTTGTGCAGCAAGTTACGCACTTCTTCCGATGAAGCACCTTCCTTCACAGTAACAAGCTGCGACTTGGGCGTCATAATGCTGGAAACGCTTGAATCAAGATTGGTTTCAAAACGCACATCACGACCGGTCACAATCCCGACCAAATCGCCGTTTTGCATGACGGGCACGCCAGAAATATTGTTTTTACGAGTTAAGGCAATTAACTCGCGAACTGTTGCGCTGGATTCGATGGTAATTGGATCTTTAACAACGCCCGCTTCAAACTTCTTAACCGCGCGAACTTCAGCGGCTTGCTGCTCAATAGTCATGCTCTTATGGATAATGCCGATGCCGCCATCTTGCGCTATAGCAATCGCCAAACGCGCTTCGGTTACGGTATCCATAGCAGCTGAAATCAAGGGGATGTTCAACTGAATTTTGCGTGTCAGCTGGGTTTTGAGTGATACGTCTTTTGGGGTTACATCCGAGAATCCGGGAACCAACAAAACATCATCAAACGTGAGCGCTTCTTCAGCAATTCGCAACATACCAACCTCTAGACCCTGAAACTACAATAAGTGAAACTACAATAAATAGAAGGGAGAACTAAAATAAACGCGGAATTATAAACACTTAGCCCACATGGGTAAACATAAAACACAATAGCTAGTGGTAATCGGCCCCAGAAACTCAAGCTGTAATTCAAGCTATCCGATTTCGCCCGCTTCCCCTAAAATGCCTGCCATGACGACATCAGACCTTTTCAGCACACCACCCGAGCGCCCTTCTCTTACAGAAAAAGAGGTCATTAGTGTTACCCAGCTCAACCGCCGCGCCAAGCAGCTGTTGGAAACCCATATTCCGCTGCTGTGGGTTGAGGGCGAACTTTCCAATGTATCCATCCCCTCCTCTGGCCACTGGTATTTCACACTCAAAGATAGCGATGCCCAAGTGCGCTGCGCCATGTTCCGCAACCGCAATATGACTGTGCGGTTCAAGCCGCAACAAGGTCAGCATGTGCTGATTCGCGCCCGCGTCAGCCTCTACGAGGGTCGTGGGGACTATCAAATAATCGCCGAACACATGGAAGAAGCTGGTGCCGGCGCACTACAGCGCGCCTTTGATGAGCTAAAACTAAAACTCGCTAATGAAGGCCTGTTTGATGAACAGTACAAAATACCATTGCCACAGCTACCCAAACACATCGCCGTTATTACCTCGCCTACGGGCGCAGCGATTCGGGACATATTAAATGTACTTGAGCGCCGCTTCCCGAGTATTCCAGTCACGGTCATCCCTGTAGCCGTACAAGGCAAAGAGGCCGCACCGCAAATTGTTAAAGCGATTACACTCGCCAACTGTGCCGGCTTATTTGATGTGGTGATTCTTGGGCGCGGCGGAGGTTCGCTGGAAGATTTATGGCCGTTTAACGAAGAAATAGTCGCGAGGGCGATATTTGCCAGTGACTTGCCCATTGTTAGCGCCGTTGGTCACGAAGTAGATTTCACTATCGCCGATTTTGTAGCGGATTTACGGGCACCAACGCCTTCTGCCGCTGCCGAACTCATCACGCCCGATGGCGAAGATTGGCTGGATAAATTTATCGGCTTTGAAGTATTACTCGAAGAAGCCATGTCGAGAAAACTCAGCCATTTACAACAAAAGCTGCAATGGCTGCGCTCGCGTTTGCGTCACCCGAAAGATAAGTTGGAGCAACAATCGCAGCGTTTAGATAACCTGGAACTGCGCCTCAAAAATCACGCACAAAGAATTCTCAGCAATTACCGTAACCGTTTAGAGCGGTTAGCCATTCGCCAAAAACCACTCCACCCAGAACGCAAATTGGCGCAACTGCAGGAGCGCTTCAAGCAGGCACAACAAGGTTTGGTTCGCGCGCAAAACATTAACATCACGCAAAAGCAACAACGATTTGCCGAGGCGGTGCGCATGTTAAATACACTGAGCCCACTCAAAACCTTAGACCGCGGTTATGCGCTAGCATCACTTGCCGAAACTCAAACGCCCATCACTAATAGCCAACAATTAAAACCGGGCGACAAGGTTAAAACCCAAGTGGCAAAGGGTGAATTTGTTGCAGTAGTCGAAAGCATTACTCCTTAAGGTGGATTGCTTTAGGTCGCCCAGCTAAGTATATTGGCGACTTTCTTGTCGGAGCGCCTTGGTGCCTCACTCTAATAGTGAGCCATACGGAGGCTGAGATGGGCTCGGCCCAATCCGTAGAACCTGATCAGGTTGAGACCTGCGGAGGGAACAAGGTATCTATGGGTTTCACCCATACCTCGTTCCAAATCCCCTGCCTCAACGTAATATCTCGAGGCGCAATGAACAACTCACTTCCTAACAATATAGCCATTGCTGGTGCAGGCCTGCTAGGGCGTTTGCTTACATGGCAACTGCTGCAAGCCAATTGCAAAGTGACTTTGTTTGAAGCAGAAAGTTTTACACCAGACACACCGCAAACCCTTCGCGCCGCGGCTTTTACTGCAGCAGGAATGATTGCGCCGCTCAGCGAGGCGGTTGTGTCTGATGAAGGTGTTTACCGCATGGGGCAATTTGCTTTGCAGCAGTGGCCACAGTGGTTATCAAAATTACAAACGCAAACTGCACCGCTCTTTTTTCAGCACGGTAGCTTGGTCATCGCACACCCGCAAGATATCAGCGAGCTCGATCAATTTGAGCGCGAGCTGCAATTCGTGATTCCTCACTGCAAAACTTATCACCGTGTTAATCAACAGCAAATTCAAGAATTAGAGCCAGATTTAAATCCGCAGTTCTCCCAAGGTTTATTTCTCGCCGAAGAAGGTCACGTAAATAATCGTGAGCTATTAACTACACTGCTCAGCGAAATTTTATTACTCGGCGCAAAGCTGCGTGAATTTACACCTGTGGAAGTTGCCGCGAATAAAATAAGCACCGAAACTAGTGAAGAAGAGTTTGATCTTGTGATTGATTGCCGTGGCATGGGTGCAAGAGGACAGCAACCTCAATTGCGGGGCGTACGCGGTGAAACCTTGCATGTAGAAACCAAAGAAATTCAATTGCAGCGCCCAGTGCGATTAATGCACCCGCGCTACCAGCTTTACATTGTGCCGAAACCTAACAATCGTTTTATTATCGGTGCCACACAAATTGAAAGCGAAGATCGCTCACCAGTAACCTTGCAATCCTCGCTTGAATTAAGCAGCGCGCTTTATACGCTATCGCCCGCTTTTGCAGAAGCGCGAATTATCGAAATGGATACAAACTTGCGTCCAGCCTATATGGATAACTTGCCGCGAGTGGATGTTCAAGATGGTTTGATAACGGCGAATGGATTATTCCGGCATGGTTATTTATTAGCGCCAGCCGTGG
>DAOORH010000006.1:0-22652 GCA_035389145.1 Cellvibrio sp. | reverse complement strand
CGTTTTCGCTAATTTGTTTCAGTACATCGAGCGACGCATGCTTACCGATACCAATCGCCACTAGCGTAACGGATTTTGCAAAATAGGAATTCCAACGCGCGATTGCGTCTTTAATTTCGTCGGTTGGTTTACCGTCTGTCATTAAATACACCACGGGCTTCCAATCGCCTTTGCGCTCAGGTGTGGTTTTAATCACGTTGCGTTTAATGTCATTCATTAAATGCTCAAGCGCGGCACCAAGTGATGTACCTGCGCCGATAGGCAAACGCGGGGGATAAAACATGGCCAGTTCAGTGAGCGGCGTTAGCGTGCGCGCTTGACCCGCAAAGGCAATCACCGATAAATGTACTGTTTCTAATGCATGTGGATCTGTGCGCAGCGATTTCACCAAACGTTCAAGCCCTTGCTGCATTTGGCGATGATTGTCGCCCACCATGGATTCAGACACATCCAACAGGAAAAATATGGGTAAACGGCGCATGCTTAGTTCCTCAAGTCGTGCCTGATTTATTTAGAGTTGAAACACATTTTGTGCGCTAGCTTTTCGCTAAATGACAATTTGTACTTCCGGCGGCGGCGGTGGCAATTCACGATTATTCGATGTATTGGCTGCTTCACCATTTTCATTGCCTGCTGTCACAGTCGCGCTCACCCATTTAAAAAATGTGGAGAAAGAACTGCTATCCATCGTATCTAAACTCACCACTTTATCGGTAAGTTGTTTTAATTGATCCGGCACGCTTTTAGGGCCCGCAGCGCAAGCGATGACTGCGGCAAAAGGTAAGGCTTTAATGCGCGGAATCACGTCTTCATACACCATGGTATCCGTAGGTTTGCCATCGGTCATGATGAATAACAGCGGCTTCCAATCGCCTTCGTCATCGCCATTGGGCTGTTTGAAATCGCGTTCAACACGCGCGCAAATATCTTCCAAGCCTTCGCCTAAAAAAGTACCGCCGGAAGGTGGGCATACAATTTCTGGCAAGGTAATTTGATCTAATGCGGTGAGCGGTAGGACTTCATTAATTTTTGAATCGAAAGTGACAATACAAAGAAAAACGCTTTCGCGTGCGTAGGTGTTTTGGCGCAGGGTGCTGAGCATTGCGCGCAAACCGATATTCACGGATTCAATCGGCTCGCCATGCATGGAACCTGAAGTGTCTAGCAGCAAATAAACCGGGAGGCGTCGAACTGTCATTTTAATCTCTCATATCCATTGGGTTAGTGGGCAGCTTGAAAGCGACCCATTATAGACATTAGGAGAGTTAGTAATAGTGCGTAGATTAAAAAATCAGGCGGGATTTATTAGAAGTATTCCTTAGGCATCGGCAGGGTCAAAATCTGCGGCAAAGCGATTAATCCATTCAAGCGCCGCTTCTTCAGTAGTGAGTTCACGGCCTACATCCGCCAATTGCTGGCGATACTCTTCAATTTGGCAAACCTGCTCTACCATGCGCACGCGAAAATATTCATCGTCATTGGCAAAGCGCACACCCACTTCAAAACCTTTGGGCTCTTGGCTGCGCCGCCACACGATCACACCTTCGCCTTGATAATCGGGCGTAACGCAGGGAATCATTAAATCCACCACCGAGCCAACTTTGACGGGCATATCAGTAAAAAAACACAAACCGCCTGCACTCAGGTTATTCACCATCACTTGTGCAGTGTTATGCGTGCCCGCCGAGACATGAATAGGGATGGAGGTTGGGTGGCGAATGTAGTTGCGCATGGTGGAACCTCGCGGCGAGCCTTAATCTAAACTTCATGACCTTAACTATAGCCATAAAATGGCTATTAGGAATTTTAGACCGCCGCACAAAACCACAACTAACTGCTTTGCCATGAAAACACAGACTGCTTAGAACTCAAAAGACTAAGCTTTTTCGTTAGCCTGTTCAGGATCAGCAAGGTTCCCGCGCAACTTGATTTGTAAACCTTTCAAAAAATTACGCAGAATTTGGGTTTGGCATTCGCGATAATTGTGGTGATCTTGCCTGCGGAAGAGCGCGCTCAATTCGTGCTTACTGATCGCAAAACCGGCAAGTTGCATGACTTCTAAAATATTCTCTTCTTTAAAATCCAAAGCGATTTTTAATTTTCGGAAAATAATATTGTTATTCAAGCGCGCTTCAGCTTCAGGCTGAGCGCCCTCTTTCTTACCCCGATTTTTATTGATAAAGCCATTTAAAAAAGTCGCTAATTGCGGATCGCTCAATTCTTTAAAATCGGGCTTATCATCCGTTTTCAACCAAGCACTCACCTGCTCGCGAGTTGCGACAAAATCGGCTTGCGCGAATATATCCATCATTTTGGAATCGCTTAAATCAAAAATAAAACGGATGCGGCGGAGTATATCGTTGTTGGTCACAAATAAAATCTCAGTAGTGAATGTATGAAGTCAGAATAAATTGTTGATCTTGGTTGTCGTTGCCACCGCCCGCTACCTATAGCCAAACCGCACGCCTATAAACCTGTGGTGCACCAATTGACTCGGCTCAGCCACACTTATCTGAACGACATTCTAAAGGACTCTACGCGAGCGTGCACGACAGAAAAGCGGGATCTGCATCTTTTACAAGTGATCGTGCTGCAGCGCATGGCTAAACCCTCTGCGAGCTATATATACTGCCGCTCCTGCAACACACTTTAAGGATCCATTTTGAGCTGCATTTATTTAAGCCAAGGGTTTGTCATTTATCCGCATCGCCAAACGATTACGCGCGGAGAAGAGACCATTCAAGTTCGGCCAAAAACCTTTGCGCTGCTGTTATTGATGCTCGAAAAACCCCGCGAAGTGCTCAGCAAAAGTTATTTGCTCGATAGCATTTGGGATGATGTGACCGTTGAAGAACAAGTGTTGGTGCAATCCATTCGCGAATTGCGACAACTGTTTGGCAGCGCCGAGATTATTCAAACCTATCCCCGTAAAGGCTATGCCTGGGCAGCGGATGTAGAAAAACAAACCGATGCTTGCGCTCCCGCAACAGCGCTTTCTTCTGCTCCTGCTATCGCACCCACCGCACCAATCGCTGATACACCTACACTACGCTCATGGTGGCGCAAAACTTACGCAGTGCCCGCGCTAGTTATCGCCGCTGTTATTGCATTGAGTGGGATTTTTTACGCCCTCTCAGCACGCTCATCTGCCGTACAAACTGAAGTAGTCATCGTCTTGCCCGTGAAAAGCCACATCCCCAGCAACGATTACAACTGGATACCGCTGGGCGCTATGGATGAATTAATTCATTTATTGGGCTCTAATAAAAACGTGCAGGTCATGTCTTCTGAATATGTATTGAGCGCCATGGCACACGCCAGCTTAGGGCGCGATTTTCAAACCCAAGAGGTGACGCGCGTTTTTGATGTGTCAGGCGCAAGCTTAATTGTTGAAGCGCAAATTGGCGGATTTACCGATAATTATCGGGTCGATTACAAACTGCATTTCAAACAGGATATTAAACGCGGCGTAGTCTTTGATCGAAACCTGCATCAGGCCATTTACCAACTGGGTGAAATTATCGTCAGCCACACCGGCCAACCCTTACATAAACCCGAAGAAAAAGCCCAAGCCACTTTCAATAATGAACTGTTCGCACGCGCATTGGAAAAGAAGGACGCCGGTGAATTTGAGCTAGCACGCACACTCCTCACCAGCCTTACGCAGCTTGAACCCGACAACATGATAGTGCGCACGTCCCTTGTGCAGGTTTTAATTCACGTAAAGGATTTTGTGGCGGCACAAAGTGAAATTGAATCTACCCTTGCGTTGGCGCAATCAATTCGGGCACCCGAACGATCAGAGCTCTATTTTGACTTGGCGTTGATTGCCAAACATCAAAATCAGTTAGTGCAAGCACTCAACTATTTAAACCAAGCAGAAAGCTTTGCCGACGAAATTAACAGCGTACTTATGCAAGCCGCGATTGCGGATTTACGTGGCGAAATTCATAACAATAATGGTGCTTACACGCAGGCGCAAACCGCGTTTGAACAAGCGCTGAAACTGAATACTACAATCCGCTGCCCCATAGGTATTAGCGACAACCACCTTAAGCTAGCCAACCTGCTCGCACTGCAAGGCAAGCGCGAGAGTGCGCTAGAACATTACAATCAAGCTAAGAGTGTGATTGAAACCCATCGGTTGGATACGATGCGCGACAGCCTTAGCGCATTCAAAAATATCTGATATACAAATAAGCAGATTTCAAGCTTGATGCCAGCAACGCGATTAAAAACACGCAAAAAAAAGCGAAGCCACAAAATGGCTTCGCTTTTTTTATTACTGACTAAAATGCAAATCAGAACGGAATATCATCGTCGAACGAATCAAAACCAGCAGGTTGTTGCGGTGCGCTGTGCGCAGGTGCTGCACCACCAAAACCACCGGCGGCTGCCGCTGCTTGAGCTGGGCGATTAGCTTGTGGCGCTGGAGCGCCGCCACCTTGAGGTGCGCCGCCGTATTGTTGATCTTGGTTGTAGTTGCCGCCGCCGGCGTTATCGCCACGGCCATCCAGCATTTGCATTTCGCTGGCAACAATTTCAGTGGTGTAACGGTCGGTGCCGTCTTGCGCTTGCCATTTGCGGGTACGCAATGAACCTTCAACGTAAACCTTGCTGCCTTTCTTCAAATATTCGCCAGCAATTTCGCCCAAACGATTAAAGAACACCACGCGATGCCATTCGGTACGCTCTTGTGGTTGGCCGGTATTTTTGTCTTTCCAGGTTTCTGACGTGGCAATACTAACGTTGGTAACCGCGCCGCCGGAAGGCATGTATTTCACTTCTGGGTCTTGGCCGATATTGCCAACGATGATGACTTTATTAATTCCGCGAGCCATAGGGTTCTCCTCTTTACTGGTCTTGGTTTGCTGGTGTAATCGCCCTCATCAATTATTATCAGGCGACATTCGGGTTTTTGGGCTTCGCTTGGCGAAGCGGGAGTACTCTATCAAATCTCCTTGAAAAAGGCTCAGAAGATTTTGCTTAAGCACCTCCTAACCTCCTCCATAGAGCTAAAGGCACCCCCTCCCAGCCTCCCCCTTCACAAAGGGGAGGAGCTAAAAGCACACCTTGTAGCAAGTAGGGAGTAAAGCCCCTCCCCCTTTTTCAAGGGGGAGGCTGGGAGGGGGTGCACTTGCCTATTCAGCCACTATCGCATGCAGTGCTTTGCGATCCACCAAGCGCTGATCCACCTTCAAATAAGCGGTGTTTTCAGACTCAACGATAAGTACTTCAGCCACGCCTTCTACAGCACGCAGTTTCTCGGCAATGACCGCACCATCGTGATGACGCAGGGGGATAAGTACGCTGGCGAGGAAGCGTGGAGGTTTCATCGACCAAGCCACTGCCAGCCACACCAAGGTAAAGAATGCGCCCAAGCCGAGTACCGCGACCATGCCGTGGTGCTGTAACAAGAAACCACCTACAGCGCCGCCGGCCGATACACCGATAACTTGGCTGGTGGAGTAAATGCCGGTCGCAGTGCCTTTTGATCCTGCTGGCGCGATTTTGCTGACCATGGAGGGCAAAGTGGCTTCCAGCACGTTGAAGGCGACGAAAAAGAAAAAGATCGCTGCAATCGTGAAGAATAGGTTCGGTGGAGCGACCATCAGTACCAATTCCATCAAGGCCAAGAGGCCGATGGCACCGAGAAAGACGGGTTTAATTTTGCGGCGTTTTTCCGCGATTATTACAAACGGCAGCATGATCGCGAAGGCGATAACCAGCATAGGAAAATAGAGCATGCCGTGGTGGCCGCGCTCGATATGCAACTGCTGCTCTAGGATTTGCGGCAGTACCATAAAGTTAGCCATCAACACAAAATGCAGGGCGAAAATGCCCACATTTAAACGCAGCAATTCGGGGTTTTTAAAGGTTGTCCAAAAGAGTTCGCGCGCGGGTAAAGCTTCGCGTTTGGGTTGCGGTGCGTGTTTTACGGCGGGGATAAACGCAAACAGAATAACAATGCCAATCACCCCCAAGGCGGCGGTAATCCAGAAGATGGCACCCACCCCACCCCAATTGGCAACCAGTGGGCCAACGGTCATGGCAACAGAGAAGGAAATGCCGATAGACGCACCAATGGTTGCCATGGCTTTGGTGCGGCTTTCGTCAGAAGTGAGGTCGGTTAAGAGCGCCATAATGACCGCCGAAATCGCCCCGCCGCCCTGCAAAAACCGACCAAAAATCAACTCGTAAACACTGGTCGCCTGCGCCGCAATAACGCTGCCGAGAATGAAAATAATTAAGCCAAGCAGAATAATTGGCTTGCGGCCAATACGGTCAGACAACATCCCAAATGGAATTTGCAGCAACGCCTGACTAGCGCCGTAAGCACCCAAAGCAACGCCCAATAAAAATGGCGTGTGGTGTTCGTATTGCGTTCCGTACAGCGCTAACACTGGCAGCAACAAAAACAGGCCAAACATGCGAAAGGTGTAAAGCGCGGCGAGCGACATCACAACGCGGCGTTCAAATGGCAAAGGGGCAGACTGCACTAGGGGGACTCTCGATAAACCAGCGACAAAAACTAAGGCGGCGATTCTACCAAGAGCGCGGGGGCTGCGGCTATGTATTAACAGCCGCCGTGGCTATTCAACTCATCCGCAACAACCGGCGCGCAAGCAAACCACTTAAATCACGGCGCGAATCCACAATCATATGAATATAAATCGTCTCTTGCCGCAGCTCGTAGATAATGCGATTCATGCCAGATAAGACTTGGCGATATTGCGCTAGATTAAGTTTTTCGAGTTCATCTGCGATTGCACCCACCTCGGGAAATGCCTGCAAGTTGCGGATGACTTGCTTGATATTGGTATAACTGCTGCGCCAAACATCCACAGAAAAATGTTTGAGGATATAGTTTCTAAGGAGTTTTAAATCTTGTTCGGCGGATTCAAGAATGACGATTTGGATTGCCATTAATCATCTGCCTTGTCCAATTCGGCGCTATCTAATTCTGCAAATAGATCTTCCACATTACGGAACTTGCCCTGTTCAATTTCACGGTTGCCAAGTGCCAGTATTTTGAGCAGCGCGAGGGTTTCCTCCTGCTCTTCGTAGCTTTTTACATCCATCACCACCAATTTGGCCTCGCCATTTTGAGTAATCAACATAGGCTCGCGGCACTCAGTGAGCTCTTTAATGATGTCCGCCGCATGGCTTTTAAGGTAGCTAACGGGTTTTACCTGAGTGGAAAGCTTCATGTTTGAACCTCTTAAAGACTAAATACCAGCAACACAAGACCGATTGTAGACTGAATTTAGTCCGACGCCTAGCAATAGAGAGAAACCGCTTTTTACCACACTCAAATTCAGCAACCCGGCGCACCACGCTTCGCTTTAGGTGCGCCCTAGGTTGTATTTGGTAATTAGGTGTTAATCGTATCCGGGAAAAACTCTGGATGCTGAGTCGTCAACTTCACAAGGCTGGCAAAACACGCAGAGTCAATCGCAGTGCCAACTGACTCTTGCATAATTGAAAGCGTTTTTGAGATAGGCATAGCGCCGCGATAGGGGCGCTCGGCGGTGATGGCGTCGAAGATATCGGCGGTGGTGATAATGCGGGTTTCCAGAGTAATAAATTCGGCGGTTAAACCGAGCGGGTAGCCTTTGCCATCCAAGCGTTCGTGGTGAGCGGCGGAGACTCGCGCCAGCTCATCGAAAGCGCGCACTCGCTCCAAAATCTTGCCGGTGTAAACCGCGTGCATTTTTACGGCTTCGTATTCGGCGTCAGTGAGCTTGCCGGGTTTATCCAAAATGGTGTTGCTCACGCCCAACTTACCCACATCATGCAGGAGCGCACCGCGTTTTAACCAGCGCTGGCGAGTTTCGCTAATACCTAAATCTTCAGCCAAGAGCGAGGTATAAAGCCCTACCCGTGCACTGTGGCCAGAGGTGTAGGGGCTTTTAGCATCAACTACTTGACCAAAGGCTTCGGCCACATCGTCAAAGAAATCTTCATCCAACTCTTTTTCAAATTCGCCCGGCTCCAAACCCAAAATCACTTTATCGACTTCAGCCGAATTGAGTATTTCCCAAAAACCGGCCTCGCTGGCAACAGCGGTGAAGGCATTAACTAACTCAGGGTCAAACCAGCCACCTGCGCGCGATTGAACTTCCGCCAAGGCGCCAGCAGCATCGCCCGATGAATTGAGCACGTCGATCACTTGCGATAAGAGTGCAATCCCCGAATACAGCGGAATATCTTGGCCTTTAAGGCCTTGGGGGCGGCCATTGCCATCCCAGTGTTCATCCAGCGCGTGCACCCCCAAGGCGACCGGCTCTTGAAAACGCAGGCGGCGGGCGATATCTGCACCTCGGGTACAGCGGGTTTGAATAAGCTCTTGAGCGATTTCATCGCCGTGGGCAAAAATATCGGAGATCGCCCTAAAGCGCGACAAAATCCCAGCGGTGCTGCCGGTGTGGCGCAACACAAAGCGAAGCACTTGCGGCAAGCTGCCATCCACCCATTTGAAATCGCGTTTAAAGCTGAGATCGTCGGTTAAATAGAGTTCACAAATGCGCGAGGCGTTGCTGCTGCAGCCCAAATCCTTCAAGAGCAACACATAGTAAAGCTCCCACAACTGATCATCGGGCAAGCCAATTTGCTGGCCAATATTCATCCCAATCCAGCAGCAGCGAATACAGTGGCCGGGCGGCTGACCCTCGGTAATATCCAGCGCATAGCTGAGCGCGCTCATCAATTCAGAAAGTTTTAAATGCTGCACAACGGCCTCGTTGAAACCCTTTTGGTTACCTATGAGTGTTGCCTACTAAATGCTTATGCGCCAATCGCAATGTAAAAACTAGCGCAGATAAAAACCCCTCCATTTCCTCATAAAACTAATAAACGATCATTTTTTGGCTACACTTCAGGTTTAGCGGGCTGCGTTAAGCTCATCACTATTCGTTATTCGGCCAGATTAGACCTAATGAGCTCACCCACTAAACCTTCAAAAAACCAAGCCCCTGCGGTCAAGCCGCAGAGCGAAGCACACTTTCATCAGCTGATTTCAACCCTTCCGCAACAGGTCTGGACTGCGCTGCCAGATGGCTCGCTAGACTACGTGAACCAACACGTTATCGATTATTTTGGTAGATCATTCGATGAGATGATTGGCATAGGCTGGGTCGATTTAGTCCACCCTGACGATCTACACGAAACCCTGCTTTGCTGGACAAGATCATTGGCCACGGGTGAGGATTACGACGTTGGTTTTCGACTGCGCCGCTTTGATGGACTTTACCGCTGGCATATCGCCCGCGCCTCTGCCGTGCTTGATTCCCAAGGTCACATAACCCAATGGATTGGCGCCAGTACGGATATAACCCAACTCAAAGCGGCAGAGGCGGCACTGGCGATAAGCGAAGCACACCTGTCTGATGCGCAATCGCGGGCGTTAATGGGCAGTTGGGAACTGGATTTAGTTACCAATACAGGTACTGCCTCTGCTGAATGGTTTCAAACTATGGGGCGCGACCCAAGCCTAAATCTGCCCTTAGCTAATCATTTCCTCGCCGCCATTCACCCCGAAGATTTGGAAAGAGTGAGAATCTTTCATTCACAAGCCTTAACGCAAAAAAACGGCAGCCAATACGATTTTCGCATTATCACTCCCGCTGGTAATATCCGCTGGATTGAAGCGAGGATGAATACTTTTTTCGACGAAGCGGGTACGCCCATTCGCATGGTTGGCACCTCGCAGGATATAAGTGCACGCAAACACATTGAGATGGAATTGCAAGCGAGCGAAGCGCGTTTAGCAGCAGCCCAAGCGCACGCCAAAATTGGCAGCTGGCGGCGTAATCTCACCACCAATGAAGCCGAGTGGTCGGAGGAAATGTACCGCCTGTTTAACTGCGACCCCGCACATAAGCCGCCTGCGTTTATCGATTTTGTGCATCTTTTACACCCCGATGATCGCAAACCTTTTGTGCATTACTACAACCGCTATATTCGCGAAGGCGGCAGCTACCAAATCGACTTTCGTGTACAGCAAGCCAATGGCGATTGCATCTGGATTGAAGCGCGCAGCGAAACCCTGTGCGATAGCAATGGCAAGCCGCTACAACTTACCGGCACCGCGCAAGACATAACCACGCGCAAACAAGCCGAACTAGCACTACGAACCAATACTCAAATTCTTGAAGATACCCAATCCCTCGCAAAATTGGGCGGCTGGGAATTTGATATCACCACCCAAAAACTGTATTGGACTGATCAGATCTACAGAATGTTGGAAACGACTCGGGACAACCTAGAGCCAACCGTTGTAAACAGTTTGGATTACTTTGCACCCGAATCTCGCACAACCTTATCGGAAGCATTGGACAAGGCCATGAACACGGGGCAAAGCTATGATCTTGAACTGCAAATGCGCAGCCTCAAAGGGCGCAGTTTAGATGTTCGCGCCACTTGCTCCGTGGTTATTGAAAATGGGAAGGCGGTAAAACTCTATGGCATCTTGCAAGATATTAGCGAGCAAAAAGCAGCGAAATTAGCACTACTCGCCGCCAACCGCGAGCTAGAGCGAACCAACAGAGCCTTAGAACATATCGCCCACTATGACGCCCTCACCCACCTGCCCAACCGCGTACTCCTTGCCGACAGAATGCAACAAGCTATGGCGCGCACTCAGCGTAACGAACAGATTATGGCCGTTGCATTTTTAGACCTGGACGGATTTAAAACCGTGAATGACCAACATGGTCACGCGATGGGCGACAAGCTGCTAGTGAATATCGCTCAGCAGATGAAAAGCGCACTACGCGAGGGCGACACTCTGGCGCGTATTGGCGGCGATGAATTTGTGGTGGTACTCACCGATCTACACCACACCACTGACTGCGAACCACTGCTGAAACGCTTATTAAAAGCAGCATCCACGCCGATAGACGTGGACGATATTTTGTTGGAGGTATCGGCCAGCATCGGGGTAACGCTTTACCCGCAAGATGGCTCCGATGCCGACCAATTGCTGCGCCACGCCGATCAGGCAATGTACATCGCTAAACAAGCAGGTAAAAACTGTTACCGACTCTTTGATATCGCCAAAGACGTAGCCGTTAAACATCAGCGCGAAACTCTTGAACATATACGTTATGCGCTGCACAACAATGAGTTTGTGCTCTACTACCAACCCAAAGTACACATGCGCACCGGCCATTTGATCGGCGCAGAAGCGCTGATTCGCTGGCAGCACCCCCAATATGGGCTCATGCCACCCGCCGCCTTTTTGCCGGTAATAGAGAACCACCTGTTGAGTGTTGAGCTGGGCGAATGGGTGATTGAAACCGCGCTCGACCAAATGACCGAGTGGGAAGTGATGGGGCTGGAAATTCCAGTGAGCGTAAACATTGGCGCCATACAACTACAGCAAAGTAATTTCGCTGAACGCTTAGAAGAACTTTTGCACCGCCACCCCGCTGCCAACCCGCACAACTTGGAACTGGAAATTCTGGAAACCAGTGCCTTGGAAGATATCACCCAAGTATCTGCCGTGATTAATGCCTGTAAACTTCTAGGGGTCAGCTTCGCGCTAGACGATTTCGGCACCGGCTATTCATCGCTTGCCTATCTTAAAAAGCTGCCTGCTCAGGTGCTAAAGATTGATCAAAGCTTTGTGCGCGATATGCTGGAAGATACCGATGACCTCGCCATTATCAAAGGTATCGTTGGGCTGGCCAAAGCCTTCCACCGCACCGTGCTGGCAGAAGGCGTAGAAACTATCGCCCATGGCGAAATTCTGCTCGCCATGGGCTGCGAACTAGCCCAAGGCTACGGCATAGCCCGCCCCATGCCCGCCGCTGCGATTCCAGAATGGGCAAATACTTGGCGGCCAGATAGCCTGTGGTTAAACGCCCACTAAAAAAATTATTCGCATGCCGCGGCGATTTAACGCAGCAAGAAACCCAACAGCATTAATCCCAGCGAAACCGGCGCCGAGAATAGCGCGCGCAGCCAGCGAGAGCGGGGCACGAAACCAATGCCATACACAAACCCACAGCTCATTCCGCACATGCTAATCATGGCAGCGTTATGACTCATATTTTTTGTCGTACTGCCAAAAACATGGGGCCATGCGGTGATAACAATCATCACCGCCAAGGCCGCGCAAAACACCAAGGTTCGTAACCAGGTTTTTTGCGCGGGGCTTTCAGCACCCGCAACAGGCTCGCTACTCATCGGTTTTATCCATATCGTTTTCCAGCCACATGGCATTGATAATGCCAAAAGAACAGGCAAGCAAAACGCCTAAAATCCACGTGAAATACCACATATAAAATCCTCAATAACACTCAATAAAGTTGATGACTATCGGCCAACACAGCCTTTTCGGTAACACGGCCGCGCATCACCCAATAGCCCCAGATGGTGTAAATCAAAATAATGGGAACAAATACGCAGGCGACGCCAAACATAATGAACAAAGTGGTTTGGCTTGAGGTTGCATCCCACAGGGTTAGCGATGCATTGAGTTGCGTATTGCTGGGCATTAAAAAGGGGAAGAGCGAAAAACCTGCCGTTAAAATAATGCCGGTGATGGCGGTGCTGGATGACGCAAACGCCAATGCAGATTTTCGTTTCGCACTGAAAAACGCGCAGGCTAAAGCACCTAAAATACCTAATGCAGGCGCAATCATCATAAGCGGATAAAGCGTGTAATTTTTCAGCCAACCACCCGCAACCAAGGTTACGGATTTATTGAGCGGATTAGAGGGGCCATTGGTATTGATGGTACTGGTAATTTGGTAACCATCCAACGCGCCTACCCAAATGCCAGCCAGACCAAACAAAACTGCTGTGGCAATGCCGAGTATTACACCCACACGCAGCGCGCGTTCGCGAATAAAGCCATCGGTTTTTAATTGCAACCACGTTGCGCCGTGCAACAACAACATGCTCACACTGATTAAACCCGCCAATAGCGCAAATGGGCGCAGCAAACCAAACAAGCCGCCGCCGTAGCTGGGGCGAAGCATTACATCATACGAAAGCGGTACACCTAAAAATAAATTACCAAAGGCAACACCAAAAATAAGCGAAGGCACAATACCGCTCACAAACAGCGCCCAATCCCATGAATTACGCCAGGTTGGATTTTCTAATTTACTGCGATAATCAAATCCAACAGGTCGCATCCACAGCGCGCCCAAGGTAATTAACAGCGCGAAATAAAATCCTGAAAAAGACGCCGCATAAATTAACGGATAGGCCGCAAAAAGCGCACCACCCGCAGTAATAAACCACACTTGATTGCCATCCCAATGAGGGCCAATGGTATTAATCATGACTCGGCGTTCATTATCAGTGCGGCCAATAATGCGCAACAACGCACCTACGCCCAAATCAAAACCATCCGTTAACGCAAAGCCAATGAGCAACACGCCCATTAACACCCACCAAATAATGCGTAATGTTTCGTAATCCATTATGCGTGCCCCTCTGAAGATTGTTTTTCAAGATCGTATCTACCGGTATGCAAAGAACTTGGCCCTTGTTTCGAGAAACGAATCATTAAATACATTTCTATCACCAGCAAAACGGTATAGAACAGAATGATGCCAATCAGCGATGTCCATACTTGGTCCGTCGTTAAATTAGAGGCGGCCAAACGTGTGGGTAAAATCTCCGCAATCGACCAAGGTTGACGTCCGTACTCGGCAACAAACCAACCGGTTTCACACGCAATCCACGGCAAGGGCAAAGACCAAAATGTCAAACGCAAAAACCAACGTGGCTTTTGAAAGTTGTGTTTTGTGCTTAACCAAAATGCGTACGCAAAAATAAACAGCATAAAGAAACCACTGCCCACCATAACGCGGAAGGACCAGAAAATAGGTGCCACTTTGGGAGTAGTGTCTTTTGCGGCTTGATCAATTTGGGCCGGTGTTGCATCAACCACTTTATCGGTATATTTTTTTAGCAATAAACCATAACCAAGGTCTTTTTTTACAGTCTCAAACGCAGCGCGAATTTCCGGTGTATCTTGCCCCGCTTTTAATTGCGTTAATAATGCATAGGCTTTGATGCCGTTAACAATACGTTCGCGCGCATGTTCGCGCAAATCCTTAATGCCTAACACAGGTTCAGACACGGAACGCGTTGCGATAATGCCAAGTGCATAAGGAATTTTAATGGCACCTTGAGTTTCTTCTTTTTCTTGATTAGGGAATCCAATTACCGTAAATGCAGCGGGCGGCGTTTGCGTTTCCCATTCCGCCTCAATGGCGGCTAATTTCATTTTTTGTACATCACCAATTTCATAACCACTTTCGTCACCCAAAATAATGACCGAAATAATCGAAGCCAAACCAAAGGCAGACGCAATGGCAAATGAGCGTTTTGCAAAGGCGACATCTTGACGTTTAAGCAAGTAATAAGAAGAAATGGCCAACACAAACATTGCACCTGTTACATAGCCCGCTGAAACTGTGTGTACAAATTTTACTTGGGCAACGGGGTTAAAAATTACCTCTGAAAAATTGGTCACTTCCATGCGCATGGTTTCGTAATTAAAATCAGAACCTACGGGGTTTTGCATCCAGCCATTGGCGATAAGAATCCAAAGTGCAGATAAATTACTACCAATAGCCACCAACCACGTTACTGCTAAATGTTGTACTCGCGTGAGCCTATCCCAACCAAAGAAAAATAAACCAACAAAGGTAGATTCCAGAAAGAATGCCATCAAGCCTTCAATCGCAAGAGGCGCTCCAAAAATATCGCCCACGTAGTGAGAGTAGTAAGACCAGTTAGTACCAAATTGGAACTCCATGGTTAAGCCGGTGGTTACACCCAGCGCAAAGTTAATACCAAACAGCTTGCCCCAAAAAAGCACCATGTCTTTGTAAACTTGCTTGCCGGTCATCACGTAAACCGACTCCATGATGGCGAGAAGAAACGCTAAGCCCAAGGTCAGCGGTACAAAAATAAAGTGGTACATCGCGGTGAGCGCAAATTGCAGCCGCGACAAATCCACTGCGAGATCAGTCATAGGTAGATTCCTTTGTTAAAGTTGAGGGTAAAAGTTGGGTATCAATACTGGGCGGTGTCACAGGTTTCAAAGGCTTAAAGGCAAACTGCCACAGCACAATGAGCAAAATAATTTTGACTACAAGTACGAGCGCTATTTCAAATACCAGTGGTTTGCGGAAAATGGAATCATCGGGAAGTCGCTCTAGCCATCGCTTTAACATATCCCCAACCTCCTTACTTTTTAGGTCATACTTTTGGGCCAGTTTCAGTAACGCCATCTTCAATTAAAAATGAATTATGCAGTTTGAGTTACATCAACTTTAAACACAGATTGCGTGCGACAAATTGTCGCAGTCACCTAGCGCACAAACATTTATGCGCTAGATAACTTGATTTATTAGTAGTGATGCATTTTTTTATCGAGGCGACGCAAACCAATAGCATCCAACATCCACTTTTCGTAGAAAGGTTCAGATACACCACTTTTCATTTTTGCGATGAAATATTTTTCAAACGCAATTTTTCCAAGGTGTGCCCACTTGCCTTGTTTGTACCACATGATATTGCGCGGCGGTAATTGCGGCACCGCAATAAATGCTGCGCCTGTATCGCCCATATCTGCCAAACAAAATGCACTCCAACTGCCTTCAAAATCCGGCTCTTGGTCATTTAATTCAGCAGCAATGTTATGCACCAAAGCTGTCATCATGGATTCAATCATGTAGCCGGTTTTGGGTGCGCCCGTTGGCACAGGCGTAACCTCAATAGGAGGAATAGCAACGCAAACACCCGCTGAAAAAATGGTGGGGTATTTAGTGCTGCGTTGATGCCTATCGATATGGACAAAGCCGCGCGGGTTGCACAAACCCTCTACGTTTGCGACAGCCTCTACACCTTTAAAAGAAGGCAGCATCATGGAATGTACGAAGGGCAATTCGTGCTGCTTAATCATCTCGCCTTGCGCATTTAATTCATCGGCAAATAATTTTCCCGCTTCAACACGCGTTGTTTTTGCATTGGTAACCCAATTGATGTGGCGCTTGCGCAACTCAGATTCCATCATGCCTTTTGAATCGCCCACACCCGCCAAACCCAAGTGACCGATATACGGCTCGCTGGTTACAAAGGTCATGGGAACGCGGTGACGAATTCCAGCGCGGCTGAGCGCCGTATCTAAAATAAAGGCGTACTCGTAGGCGGGACCAAAACAACTCGCACCCGGCATAGCGCCGATAACCACAGGGCCGGGATTCTCCAGTAACTTTTTGAAGTCCTCATGGGCTTGCTGGGCGTGATCGAGCGTGCAAATGGATTGGGTAAACCCGCCATGAGGGCCAGCACCCGGCACTTCTTCAAAGGCTAAGCGCGGGCCAGTAGAAATAACGAGATAGTCATAATCAACCTGCGTGCTGTCATTGAGGGTGACTTTTTTGGCGATGGGGTCAATCTCATCGACGCGCTTGGCGATAAATTCAATGCCTTTTTTCTCTAGATAAGGCCGAATAGGGAAACTGATTTGCTCCGCCTCTCGCCAACCCACGGCCAGCCACGGATTTGAGGGCACAAATTGGAAGGATTCACGTTCATTTATCACAATAACCTTGTGCTTATCACCCACGGCGTCGTGCATTTCATAGGCACCCGCCATTCCACCCAAACCTGCACCAATAAACACTATGCTGGCCATTCTTTTTCCCCTGTTGAGGCGCGCTTGGCCGTTAAAGTGCCCTTAAAAGCACAGGTCGTTCGGCCAATACATCGCTTTGCTGTAATGAATTTTTATTATCGCCAGCGCTCAAAACACCTCTATCAACCACTAAGCCCCAGAAATAATAAAACCTTTGGTTTAAACACCACTTACAGACAGAGTATATTAGACATACCTAATTAAGAAATACCTAAATTAGATTTATTTGATATAAATCATGCTTCAGTTACTCGTTTTTTAGCGCAGAAATACTCCCAGGAGCGCCAAGCACCTCAAATAACGAAGGAAACGAGCCTATGCTGCGACAATTTGTCACATCCCGCTTGGGGAGCGACGCTCCTATACTTCGCACTTTTTCACGCGAGCATAGGTTTATGAAATTCACCCAGCGCACACTTTGTTTAGCCATTGGCCTTGTTTCTTTCACGCTTTCGCAAGCAGCGTTTGCAGACGAAAAAACGAAAGAGATAAACGAAACACCCACAGAATCCAAAGCGGAAACGAACACAGTGATTGTGACTGGCGTTAAGGAACATCAGCCACTCCTGATTGAAACCGACACCAAAGCGCCGCGCCAACCACTGCCCGCGCATGATGGTGCCGATTATTTAAAAACGATTCCGGGGTTTTCAGTTACGCGCAAAGGTGGTGCCGATGGCGACGCAAGTTTTCGCGGCATGGCAGGTTCGCGCTTAGGGATTTTAATTGACGGCGAGAATGTACTCGGCGGTTGCAATTACCGTATGGATGCACCCACGGCCTACATTTACCCCGAAGTGTACGACACGCTTACCGTAATTAAAGGCCCGCAATCTGTGCAATACGGTGCGGGCAATTCGGCGGCCACTATTTTATTTGAACGCAATATCAAACCCTTTGCGGAACCAGGTTATCGCTTACATGCGAGCGCACTTGCGGGCAGCTTTGGTCGTTTTGATGAAATGGCTGATTTGCAATTGGGCAATTCGCTCGGCTATTTGCAATTAAACGGCACAGATTCCCGCTCAAATGATTATCAAGATGGCGCAGGCAATGATGTGCATTCTGAATATCATCGTTACAGCGGCAACATTGCGTTGGGTTGGACACCAACCGACTTTACCAAACTAGAAATTTCTGCGGCGCGCAGTGATGGCGAAGCGGCTTACGCAGATCGCGGTATGGACGGCACAAAATTTTTACGTGAAAGTTTTAATATTCGCGCCGAACAAAAATTTATAAATGATGTTGTTGAAGAAGTGAAATTTCATTGGTACGACAACAGCGTAGATCACATTATGGATGACCAAGAATTGCGTAAACCCGGCATGATGGGTTATGCAAATTTAGCGCGAGATACCGACGGCGGCCGCTTAGCCACCACACTTAACTTGAGTAAAGCTGCAAAAGTAACACTGGGAATTGATGCGCAAAATACCGCACACGCATCACGCTCGGCTCCCGTTAGCGGTAAATATTCAAACTGGATAGACGATGCTGAATTTAATCAGCAAGGCGTGTTTGGCGAATTAATTTATACCCTAAACACCACCAACAAAATTATCTCGGGTTTGCGCATTGATCAATGGGAAGCGACCGATCAACGCGCAATGATTTCAATGGGCATGATGTCCATGAAGCCAAACCCACACGCCAATGATACTCGTCGCGAAAATCTTGAAAGCGGCTTTGCGCGTTACGAACATCTCTTGGCTGATTCACCCACCACACTTTACGCAGGCTTTGGTCACAGCGAACGCTTCCCCGATTATTGGGAAATGATTGCAAAAGAGAGTATGACCAGCATTAGCGCATTCAACATTAAAGCCGAAGCAACCAATCAGTTGGATCTAGGCGTACTTTATAAAACGAATAGCATTGATGTAACGGCATCGGCGTTTTACAACAAAGTGGATAATTTTATTCTCGCCGATTACAGCAGCATGATGAAAATGAATGGTGCGTCGGTCAATGTGGATGCAACAACTTACGGTGCAGAATTGGGTTTGGGTTATATCCTCAATGAAAACTGGAAAGCCGAAAGCTCATTGGCTTATGTTCACGGTGAAAACGACACCAACAACAAACCACTGCCGCAAATTTCGCCCTTGGAAGCTCGCCTAGGTTTAACCTACAGCAACAACAAATGGACCATTGGCGGTTTAGTGCGCGGCGTAGCGGCACAAACACGTTTCGACATTAACAAAGGCAATATTGTTGGCAAAGATTTAGGCGTATCATCTGGCTTTGCGGTTTTCTCGTTGAATAGCAGCTACAAATTCAATGCAAACACATTGTTGAGCGCAGGCGCAGACAATCTATTTGATCGCGAATACGCAGAATTTATAAGCCGCTCAAGTGGCAATGGTATGGGCGGTTCTATTCCGGGTTATTTGCAAACCATGCGCGTCAATGAACCGGGCCGTACACTCTGGCTCAAACTGCAAGTCTCGATAATCTAAATCTTCGATAGCCTCAGAAAGAGTCGCTCAACTTTGAGCGACTCTGCACATTCTTTCACTCACTCAGCAGAGCAAAACCATGAAAGCCAATCGCCTTTTTTCCGCCGTTATTTTTTCATTACTCGTATCACCTTTGTTTTCACAACACCTCATGGCTGCGCCACAAGACGACACAGCAATTCGCGAGTTACTGTCACACACCTGGGATAAACCCAACGCAAAATTAACCGTAAACCCCGTAGTAGTTGAAGGAAATTACGCCATTGCCGATTGGTTACAAAATGAAAAAGGCGGCCGCGCCTTGTTAGCCAAAAGCAATAACGCGTGGCAAGTGATGGTGTGCGGTGGCGACGGCTTAAAAACAGAAGCCACATTAGTGGACGCAGGCCTAAGCAAAGATGCCGCTAAAAAAATGGTAGCGGCATTAGTCATTGCAGAAAAAAATCTACCTGCAGATACACTCAAAAAACTCGCTTCTTTTGGCAATGTGGTCAGCGTAAAAGATGATGCACATAATCAGCACCATCAAAATCATCAACAACACATGGATCACAAAGCACATCAAGGGCATTAAGTGCCTTAAACCAAAAAGACCCTCAGTACGATTAGGTACAGAGGGCTTTTTTTATGGGCTGTCATTCCCACAGTGGCGCGCCGCAAGCAGCGAGCCATTTAATACAGTCAGGCTGTTAGAGCGGCGACAAATCGTCTGACGCTAATACGGACGCCTGCGAATTTTCAGGGGAGAGATCTTCTGCCGCCAAAGTGGTCGCAGCCGCTACACCGCTATCGGGCGGTAGATTGTCTGCGCCCAAGTGCGTTTCTGCTGCGCTCACCGATGACACCGACGAGGACGCGCTGCTCACACTACTGGCCACAGCGCTGCTGCTGGAAATACTACTCGATAGACTGCTAGCAGGCGTTGAGGTATCCGAACCTCCACCGCCACCTCCACCACAGCCCTGCAACAGGAGAAGGCCTGTTAAGGTAAGGCCACACCATGCAATTTGTTTGGCTCGCATTAGTATTTCACCCAAAGAACTTGATCAACTGCTAGAGATACACCGGTTTCCGTAGCCAAGTTGCTATAGGTCAGGTCTTTCAGTGCCAAGGCATCAATTTTGGCCACAGTATTGGCATTAGGGCTGTAAGCGCGCTTGCCTGCCCAAACGATAGCGGCATCGCCAAAGTAGCTCTTGAGCTTAGACGCTTTGGTGCCCGAACCCGTAACAGTGAAGTCGCTCAGGGTAGATGCATCCAGGGTGTACTTGTTGAAACCTTTGCGTTTTTCCGGGAATGACAACAACGTGGGCGAATTCGCAGTACCCCAGTCCAGCACATAATCCGATGAATTAGGTACAGCACAAACTTGAGTGGCCAAGAACTGGTATTTCTTAATCGCTACATCCGTTGCAGAGGTATTGGCAGGCGTCTTTAAACGAATGCTGACTTTGTAAAACTGATCGTCGTCTGCCGTTGGAGCAGCCACTTTAGACCACGTAAATTTGATTGCGCCATCGCTCAGGGTTTCGCGCTTCACATTGCCAAACTCACCTTGGTTGCTGGGGCGAACCGACGCCGCGCCGGTTGCGGTCACAATGGCGGCGGGTACAGTGATTTGAATTTTGGTGGTATCCAGATTCCCCGGAGGTGTAGGCACAGCCTCGGCATTACAACCATGCCCAACCACAAACACAATTTCACTGGTGGTGTTAGCAACGGTAAATCCCGCTTGGCCAGCGGCAGAGGTTGGCAAGGTGTTATTCATAACACCTACATGAGCAAATGCACTGCCAGCAAACGTCAGGCCGGACACCAAGAGAGCAAGGGTAGTTTTTTTCATGGGGGGAAAGACTCCTTTGAATAATAATCGGTGTAAGTAAAAACCCATGGAATACAGAACCCATAGGTATTTACCCAAGGATAAATACAATGATGTGGGGGCATTATCTGACCGCGTAGAGGCAAACACAATGTGACAAAATGTCGCAGGCAGGCGCCTTAGGACTGCGACAAAATGTCGCAGTTGAAGCGGCTAGTTAGATGATATTATTCGTTTTTTTAACCATTTCTGGGTTAGCAATTTCTAGCGCGTCTTGCAGGCGAATGGGGTGGGCAATAATGGAGAAGGCGTGGCATTTACTGCTGGTACTGGCGGTTAGCATAAGCATTAGCGGCTGCAGCAGTGTTGAGCCGTGGCAACGCGGCACCTTGGCTAAAAAGCAAATGGACATCAACCCTCGCCCGCTGCACAGCAAATTACGCCAACACGTGCAGAATAGTCGTGAAGCAGCGTCAGGTGGAGATGCGGCCGCAGCCGGAGGTGGATGTGGCTGTTACTAAGTCCCCAAATAAACCTGTAACCTACGAAAAAGCCGGTAGACACCCCCATCAAAAACGCGATAAATGCGAAGTATCACTGGCAAGCCTCACCATGGCGGCCATGGCCCTGCCCGGCCTCATGATGCAACCTGTTAGCGCGGCAGAAGGCGAATCTGTCAGCGTGATCTACGAGCACTATTCAGAGGGCAAGCGGGATTTGGCGGGAATGAATAGCAATTTCCAGCCCATAGAAGTTGACACCATTCTTGGCAATATCAGCTTCACCTTACCCAACAACCTTAAGGGCACTCTCACACTTACCCAAGATACTTGGTCGGGCGCTACACCGGTGGCGACCGCCCCGCTCTCTGCCCGTGGCAACCGTATAAATACCACCCATACCCATGTCACCACGGGGGCATCCATCGACGACTCGGGGCATATCCATGACCCTGAAAGCGGCGAAGCTGCAAATGAAGCGCTCCCTCACAGCCTCACTGGCGCATCGCCCTATCTTTACAGCTCATTGAAGTTAGATGCTCAACGCAGACCCTTAATGACCGATAGCGATGGCAAGGTGATTGTTGGGGCTGGCGGGACTAGCAAGATTGACTCGCAATTAGTCCACACGCTTTCCAGTGCATCGCCCGAGGTGCGCCAACAGTTTGATCTCACCCTTAGCCGCGACTTAAAAGACGCCAAGGTAAATGTGGGCGGCGGCTTATCGCAGGAACGCGATTTTGATTCGCTGTTTGGCCATGTGTCGGGCAGCTGGGATTTCAATCGCAAACTCACCACGCTCAGCGCCGGGTTGAGTTACAGCTACAACAAAACCCACGCCCTGCTGGATCACGATGTAGTGCCCCATGTGTATGAGCCTTATATGCTCACTTACGAGCGGCGCGGCGATGATATTTACAACCGAACTTTTTCATCTAGCCAGCTAAACCTTGGCGATCACTCCGCCTCACAGGGCAGCGGGCATTCGCCCACATTGAAAGGCAAGCGCGATGACTGGGGCTTGAATCTAGGCGCCACCCAAGTCATCAACCAAGGCGCGCTGCTAGAGGCAGGCCTAAGTTTTATCCACAGTTTTGGCTACCAATCTAACCCCTATAAAGCCGTAGAAGTCGCCTTTATCGACCCGCTCAAACAGCAGGGTCAGGCCGGCGGTAATGCCCTTGCCAATTACACCT